>JBBJNO010000152.1:0-6475 GCA_037720875.1 Luteimonas sp.
GCCCAGGTGCGCTCCTACAAAAACGCCTACCGATCCTGGGGATCGAAATTGAGGATCAAGGTGCGGTTGAAGACCTCCTCGAATCCTGCATACGGCAGTGGCTCCGCCTTCCTCACGGCCGCTTCGACCGAACGCTTGCCCAGATCGTCATACGGACATGATGGCGACACCGTCACGTCAACCACTTCGCCGCCGGGTAATTGGAGGATCTTCAGCTGGCAGCGTCTTCCCAACTGCATGTTCTCCGGGCGAGTCCAGTTGCGACGGATCGCCTCGCTGATGGCGGCGATGTAACGACCCTGCAGCTCCGCGCTGGCGCCGGCATCGCCCGGCGGCGCGGACGCCATCGCGTCGGCCATCGCCGCCTCCTCCGAAGCACTGCGCGCGCGCCGATCGGCCAGCTGCTTGAGCTTTTCCTCCGCCAGCTGCGCCTTGCGCCTTTCGATGGTGCGCAACACGCGCACATCCTCGAGCTGCTCCGCAGCGAGCCGCTGCTTTTTCTCGGCTTCTTCCTGCCGCTCGCGCTCGGTCAGGTCGATCTGTTCCTGGCGAAGTTTTTCTTCCTGCTCGCGTTCGCGCGTTTCCGCCGACAGTGCATCGCGTTCGACCAGCTCCTGTTCTTGCGCATCGGGTTCCGGTACCGGCTCCTGCGCCTGTTGCTGCTGTTGCACCGGCGACTCTTCCGGTAGCGGTTCGGGCAGCGGCTGCAACTCGGGCGCGGCTTCTTCCTCCGGCGGCTGCGGTGGCTGCACCGGCTCGGGACGATCAGCCAGTGCGCGACGGACCTGCGCAGACAGCGCGTTCGGATCGACCAGCTCCGCCTCGATCGCCGCGCCGCCCGCGGACGCCGGCGCGCTGCTGCGCGTCCACCACAGGCCCATGAAGGCCAGCGCGAACAGCAGCACATGCAGGCCGATCGCGTAGAAGACCGCCTGCGTGGTGTCGGCGCGGGTTTCCCGCATCTACTTCGCGGCCTCCGGGCGGCTCATCAGGCTCACTTTCTTGACACCGGCCGCGTTGATCAGGTCGATGCCTTTCATGATCGTCTGATAGCTGGCGTCGCGATCGCCATTGACCAGCACCAGCAGGTCGTTGTCGTGCTGCCGGTTGATGGCGCCCAGGCGGGCCGTGAGGTCGGCGCCGGTCAGCGACTGGTTGTTCTTCTCGATCATCAGCGCGTATGCGCCGTCGGCGTAGATGCTGACCACCACCGGATCCTGCGGCGTCTGCAGCGCGCGCGCACGCGAATCCGGCAGCTTGATATCGGTGCCCAGGTTCAACAGCGGCGCGGTGACCATGAAGATGATCAACAGCACCAGCATCACGTCGATGTACGGGACGACGTTGATATCGGCCTTGAGCCTGCGCTTGCGGACGCGGCGTCCGCTATGAATCGCCATGACGATGACCTCGCAAAAGCTTTTTGTTGTCCGCGAAGGACGCGAAGGACGCGAAGGAAAGAACAAGACGACAACAATAGAAATCCATCATCAGATCTCTTTGCGTCCTTTGCGTCCTTCGCGTCCTTCGCGGACCACCCGCTCTCGTCTTACACATCATCCATGTGCGCCTGGCGCTGCAGGATCGACGAGAACTCCTCGGAGAACGCATCGTATTTGACGCCGACGCGATCGACCTTGGTGGCGAAGCGGTTGTAGGCCCACACCGCCGGGATCGCGGCGAACAGACCCATCGCGGTCGCGATCAAGGCTTCGGAGATGCCGGGCGCGACGGTGGCGATGGTCGCCTCCTTGACGTTGGCCAGGCCCTGGAACGAAATCATGATGCCCCATACCGTACCGAACAGGCCGACGTAGGGGCTGATCGAACCGACGTTGGCGAGGAATTCGAGGTTGTGCTCGAGGCCGTCGAGTTCACGCGACGACGTTGCGCGCATCGCGCGTTGCGCGCCTTCCAGCTGCATGCGGCTGTCGACACCGCGGCGCTCGCGAATGCGGTTGAATTCGCGGAAGCCCGCCTCGAAGATCGCCTCCATGCCGTAGATGTCGCGATTGCGTTCAGTGGCGCCGACGTAGAGCTTGCTCATTTCCGCCCCGGACCAGAAGCGTTCCTCGAAGCGGTCGGCCTCGTTGAGCGCGCGATCGAGCACGCGTTTCTTGCGGAAGATGATCACCCACGACGCGACCGACGCGAACAGCAGCAACACCATGACCAGCTGCACCGGGATCGATGCGTGCAGGATCAGTTGCAGCATGTTGATGCTGTTGTCGGCGACCGCCGGATCCGCACCGATGTCAGCGGCGATGTCGACAGCCGTGCTGGCGGTGTCCTCCGGTAGCGCTTCGACCGCGGCCTGGGTCGCCATCCACAATCCAATCATGCTTGCTCACTCACCTTATTCGGGGGAAGGACTGAATCTGTCCGCAAAAGACCGCCAAGACGCAAAGAACTTCAATCTATCGCGCTTATTTTGCGTGTTTGGCGTTTTTTTGCGGACAACACTGCTTTTGTTCAGAACTTCCCAGGACTTTGTTTCCAGGGATTTCGCTTTGTTTCCAGGGATTTCAATTCTTCGTACAACGATTCCGGGATCGCGCGCGGGCGGAAATCACTGGCGCTCAAAGCGGCGACCCGCACGTCCGCATCGACCAGCAATTGGCCATCGCAATGGATCGCCTGCGCGATCACCAGACTCGCGCGCCGGCATTGCCGCAGCGCCACCGACACCTGCAGCGCATCGTCCAGACGCGCGGGCTTGCGGAAATCGATCCGCATCGACCGCACCGCGAAGACAAGATCATGTTCGCGGCGCAGAAGTTCCTGGCCCCTGCCGCGCGCGCGCAGCCATTCACTGCGCGCGCGCTCGAGAAACGCCAGGTACTGCGCGTGGTAGACCACGCCACCCGCGTCGGTATCTTCCCAATAGACCCTTGTCGGTATGCTGAACACGGGGTCAGTGCGCATTGACAGGAGTGCGAGAACGGTAGCCGGAGATCAAGAGCGGCTCTCCGGCTCACGGCTATCGGTTGCCGGTTCTGCGACGGGATCGACGAACAAATCACGCGGCATCGTCTTCGGCTTCAACCCCAGATGCCTGTACGCCTTTGCCGACGCCATGCGGCCGCGCGCGGTGCGCACCAGATAACCCTGCTGGATCAGATACGGCTCGATGACATCCTCGAGCGTGCCGCGCTCCTCGCTGAGCGCGGCGGCCAGTGATTCGACGCCGACCGGGCCGCCGTCGAAATTTTCGATGATCAGGTTCAGAAGGCGCCGATCGAGCTCGTCGAAACCTTCCTGGTCCACCTTCAACATCGACATCGCGGCGTTGGCGACGTCATGGTCGATATGGCCGTCGGCGCGCACCTGCGCGTAATCGCGCACGCGTCGCAGCAGGCGGTTGGCGATACGCGGCGTGCCACGCGAACGCTTGGCGATTTCAATCGCGCCCTGCGCCTCGCAATCGATGCCAAGAATTTGCGCAGAACGCCGCACGATTTTCGTCAGGTCTTCCGGCGAGTAGAACTCCAGCCGCTGCACGATGCCGAAGCGGTCACGCAGCGGCGCGGTCAGCAGGCCCGCGCGCGTGGTCGCGCCGATCAGCGTGAACGGCGGCAGGTCCAGCTTGATCGAACGCGCGGCCGGGCCGTCGCCGATCATGATGTCGATCTGGAAATCCTCCATCGCCGGATACAGGATTTCCTCGACGATTGGCGACAAACGATGAATCTCGTCGATGAACAACACATCGTGCGGCTGCAGGTTGGTCAACAGCGCGGCCAGGTCGCCGGCTTTCTCGATCACCGGGCCCGAGGTCTGGCGCAGGTTGACGCCGAGTTCGTTGGCGATGACATGCGACAGCGTGGTCTTGCCGAGCCCGGGCGGGCCGAAGATCAGCACGTGATCAAGCGCTTCGCCGCGATGCCGCGCCGCCTCGATGAAGATCTTCATCTGCTCCCGCACCGGCTGCTGGCCCAGATACTCGTCCAGCCGCTTCGGGCGGATGCTGGCGTCCACCGCCTCGTCCTCGCGGGTGGCAACAGCGGCGATGATGCGTTCGTCGGTCATGCGGCTATGTTCGCACGGCTTGAAATATGTAGCCGGTGGGGCTGGCCATCAGTCAGCAAAACTGTGTAACAGCAGGGGCATGCCCGTATACACGTCCGACTGAAGAAGAAGGCTGATTCAAACTGGAGACTTGACATTATCGATTACACTCGTAATCTAAGGAAAATTTACGGATGTAATCGATGCAGATCAGTGAAGCAGAATCGGTAGTGATGGACGTGCTCTGGCAGCGTCATCCACTGGCCGCCGAAGATGTGGTGGCGGCGCTGGCTGGCCCGCAACAGTGGCAGGAAGCCACGATCAAGACCCTCCTCAACCGCCTCTTGAACAAGGGTGCGATCCGCGCCGACAAGGACGGGCGGCGTTACTTGTACGTGCCGGTGCTCAAGCGCGAGGACTGGGTGCTCGATGAAAGCCAGAGCCTGCTCGAACGCCTGTTCGACGGCCGCGTCGCACCGCTGGTCGCGCATTTCAGCAAGCAGCGCAAGCTCAGCCGCAAGGATATCGCCGAACTACGCAAGCTGTTGGAAGAGATCGATGATGACCGCCGTTGATGTCGCCAAATTGTTATTCGAAGCCACCGTGGCAAGTAGCCTCGCGTTGCTGCTGGCGCTGGCGTTGCGGCGGCCGTTGCGCGCCGTGTTCGGCGCCCGCATCGCATATGGCATTTGGGCGCTGTTGCCGGTTGCATTGATCGCCGTGCTGTTGCCGGCCGCACCAGCACCACTGTCGGTATCCATGCTGCCTGCAACCGTGTTCACCACCATGCCAGTGCAGGCAGCAGCAGGCGCGGCCGCCAGGATGTCCGATCCTCGACTACTGGTGGTCGCGCTGTGGTTGCTGGGTGTTGCAATCGTCATCGGGATGTTTGCTCGCCAGCAGCGCCGCTTTCGCGCGCGGCTCGGGCGTCTGCACGATTGCGGCGATGGCCTGCGGCAGGCCGACGGTAACGACGGCTTGCCGGCCGTCTTCGGCTGGTGGCGGCCGGCGGTAGTGTTGCCTGCCGATTTCGAAACCCGTTACAGCGCCGGGCAACGCGCGCTGATGTTGGCGCACGAGCGTGCGCACATTGCCCGCGGCGACCTGCATGCCAATGCGATCGCGATGATGTTGCGCTGTCTGTTCTGGTTCAACCCATTGCTCCATGTCGCCGCGCGCCGTTTCCGCCACGACCAGGAACTGGCCTGCGATGCACACGTCATCGCGCACCATCCGCGTGCACGCCGCATCTATGGCGAGGCGTTGCTGCACACCCAACTTTCGACCCAGACCTCGCCGCTGGGTTGTCATTTCGGTTTCGGCCATCCACTCAAGGAGAGAATCGCCATGCTCAAACAACCCATCCCTTCGTCGTTGCGCTGGCTCGCAGGCAGCGCGGTCGTCGCCGTGCTCGCGCTTGTTACCGGGTTTGCCACATGGGCGGCGCAGCCAAAACAGATTGCCATATCCGATGAACTGATCGATGTGCGCATGCAAGTGCAACTCAACGGCGCCACGGTCTCGACGCCCAGAATCATCAACCACAATGGCAGACCATTTTCCATTCGCAGTGATGAAATCAGGCTTTTCATCGAATTGACGGCCACGACACGCCACGACGGCAAGATCGACCTGGCTGGCTATGTTTATCGGGATAACAAACGGGCCGGCGAGATAAAGGTGCAGCTGATGGATGCTCATCCAGAAACCTTTGACTTTGGGCCGTGGCCGGACAAATCCGGGCGCAGCGACTTGCTGACATTGACAGTGGATGCCTCGACAGCATCAGCACGGGTTGCGTTACCTCTCATTCCGCCGCCACCTGCACCCCAGGCAGTTCCACCAGCGATTGGCGTGCGGACGTATCCACTCGTTACAGCCGCACTCGCGGAGCGCCCGGCACCGGTCTATCCATCCATCGCAGCCAAACAAGGTATCGGTGGCATGGTGATACTGGTGGTCGATGTCGCTGCCGACGGCCAGGTCACCGATGCTACGGTCGAGAAGTCGGAGCCTGCTGGCAGGTTCGACGCAGCGGCGTTGGCTGCAGTGAAAAAGTGGCGATTCAACCCGCCGCGTATTAAAGGCAAGACCACCGTTTCGCGTGTGCGAGTGCCGGTTCAGTTTACGCCGCATGCGGTCAAGCCTGGCGATGAAAGGCTTTAGGGAAGGTCTGAGCAACTACCGTCATCCCCGCGAAGGCGGGGATCCAGCGACTTCAAGCCGTTGAAAACAAAGGCACTGGATGACCAGCCATTCGGCTGTTGAAAGCCCCGCCTTCGCGGGAATGACGAACAAAGCAGCGTTATTCAGACCTTCCTTAGGCTCGCGACTACGCCTGGATCGATGCAAACAGCTTGATTGCAAGCGTCTTAGTTCTACTGTGTTAATAAAAAAGATCTCGCCTATACACTCGTTTTCCGCAGCACGGACACAACGGCAGACGTCTTGCGATAAGCCGAGCCAG
>JBBJNO010000153.1:0-6437 GCA_037720875.1 Luteimonas sp.
GCAACATCACCGAGCACGATCCCACCGCGCATGCTGAGATCATCGCGATGCGGCAGGCCGGCAAACAGCTCGGCAATCACCGCCTGGTCGGTTGCACGCTATACGTCACGCTGGAGCCATGCGCGATGTGCGCGATGGCGATGGTGCATGCGCGGATCGCGCGCCTCGTGTTCGGCGCCCGCGACCCCAAGACCGGTGCCGCCGGCAGCGTGTTCGATCTGCTGGCTGATCCCCGGCATAACCATCGCGTGGACGTGCAGGGCGGGGTGCTGGCGGAGGAAGCCGGCACGCGCCTGACCAGTTACTTCCGTCGCAAACGCGGCATGACGCAGCAAGGAAAGGTCTGACTTTTTTGATCGTCATTCCAGCGCGAGGTGGCTCTCAACAGCGACGCTGGTCAACCCATTTTGATTTGCTTCTTCACCGCAGAAAGCCAGATCAAAATGGATCCCAGCTTGCGCTGGGATGACGAGGTGTTGAGCAGATTCCCTTAATTTGAATCAGTCTCCCGTGAAGGTTCCGCCCGCTTGCGCATCCGCGCGATCGCGTGGCGGTGGTTCATCTCCTCATTGACGGCCGCCACCGCCAGCGTCGCCTCTCGCGCCAGGAACAGGCTGGCGGCGAACATTGCAAGCGCGCCCAGCACCGCCAGCACGGTCGGCGCGGCGCCGAAGCGATAACCCACGAACGCGTCCCCGGCGACCGTGAGGCTGGTGCCGACGAAGCAACTGATCGCGACGTAGAGCAACTGGCTGCCGCGCAGGATCAGCAGGCTGCGACGACGCTGGATCAGGATGCGTTGTTCGAGCACCGCGCGATATTCGGAATCCACCGATTCTTCCAGTTCCTTCAGCACCACACGCAGGCGGTCGATCACGCGCGACAAGCGATTGTTCGCGGACATCAGCAACGATGCCGTCGCCGTGAGAAAAAACGCCGGCGCAAGCATCGCGGTCAGCACGGCGTAGTGGGCGAAGGCAGGATTGGTTGGCATGAGTGAAGTGCGATGGGAGTGCTGCGATATGATGCGCCGACCCGGCAACGATCGCGAGCGCATGGCAGCAAACCTCAACCACGAAGGCCGAGCCCACGAAGGCCACGCTCACGAAGGCCGGCTGATCTGGATCGACCTGGAAATGACCGGACTCGATACCGATAACGATTCGATCATCGAGATCGCCACGGTCGTCACCGATTCGCAACTCAACATTCTCGCCGAAGGCCCAGAAATCGCCATCGCGCACCCACTCGCCGCGCTCGAGGCGATGGACGACTGGAACCGCAACCAGCACACCAAGTCCGGCTTGTGGCAGCGTGTCATCGACAGCGCCGTGACCCTGGCCGACGCGGAAGCACGAACGCTGGCGTTCCTCGAGGAATGGGTGCCGGGCAACACCTCGCCGATGTGTGGAAATTCAATCTGCCAGGACCGCCGTTTCCTGCATCGCTTGATGCCGGCGCTGGAACAACACTTCCACTATCGCAATCTCGATGTCAGCACGCTCAAGGAACTGGCACGGCGCTGGGCGCCGCAGGTGCTTGCAGGTGTCAACAAGGAATCGGCCCACACCGCGCTGAGCGATGTCCGCGATTCGATCGATGAGCTGCGCCATTACCGTACTTCGATGGGCGCATTTGCGGCGGCTGGCGAACCTGTGAGGACACCATCATGAAGACGATACTGCTTGCGTTGGCTGCGGGAATCCAGCGACTTTGCTCTAGAGGCTAACGACTTTGCTCTAGAGGCTAACGGCACTGGATCCCCGCCTTCGCGGGGATGATGATTTGGAATCATGCGGCTTTCGATTTTGCCAATCGCAGCCAGGTATCCACGACGGTATCGGGATTCAGCGACATCGACTCGATCCCTTGCTCCATCAACCAGATCGCAAGATCGGGATGATCGGAGGGACCCTGTCCGCAGATGCCGACGTACTTGCCCTTGGCTCGCGCGGCGCTGATCGCCATCGACAGCAGTTTCTTGACCGCTGGGTCGCGCTCATCGAACAGATGCGCGACGATCGCCGAATCCCGATCCAGGCCAAGCGTGAGCTGCGTCAGGTCATTGGAGCCGATCGAGAAGCCGTCGAAGATGTCGAGGAATTCGTCAGCCAGCAGCGCGTTTGATGGCACTTCGCACATCATGATGATCTTGAGATCGCTGCTCTCATCGGTACCGCTGCCTTGTTTGATGCCGTTCTCAGCGAGCACCTGGAGCACGGCGCGGCCTTCGTCCGGCGTGCGCACGAACGGGATCATGACCCAGCAGTTGGTCAATCCCATCTCGTCCCGCACCTTGCGCACGGCACGACATTCCAGCGCGAACGCATCCTTGAACGAGGGATCGACATAGCGGCTGGCGCCACGAAAGCCGATCATCGGATTCTCTTCATGCGGCTCGTAACGCGCGCCGCCGATCAGGTTGGCGTATTCGTTCGACTTGAAATCCGACAGCCGCACGATGACCGGATGCGGTGCGACGGATGCGGTGATCGTGGCGATGCCTTCGGCGAGGCGATCGACGTAGAAATCGATCGGACTCGCATAACCGGCCATCCTTTCATCGATCTTCTTTTTCGTGTCCGCATCCTGCTGGTCGTATTCCAGCAACGCCTTGGGATGCACGCCAATGTGGCTGGCGATGATCATTTCCAGCCGCGCCAGGCCGATTCCGGCGTTCGGCAACATCGCGAAATCGAATGCGCGCTCCGGGTTGGCGACATTCATCATGATCTTGAGCGGCGCCGGCGGCATGTTCTGCAGGTCGGTAGTGATGCGCTCGAACGGCAGGCGGCCGGCATAGATAAAACCGGTGTCGCCTTCGGAACAACTGATGGTGACGTCGTCGCCATCGATGATGGTATCGAGCGCATTACCGGTGCCGACCACGGCGGGCACGCCCAGCTCACGCGCGATGATCGCGGCATGGCAGGTGCGGCCGCCGCGATTGGTGACGATGGCCGCGGCGCGTTTCATCACCGGCTCCCAATCGGGATCGGTCATGTCGGCGACCAGCACGTCGCCGGGTTGCACGCGCGCCATGTCAGCCAGCGAACGCACCACGCGCGCGGTGCCGCTGCCGATCTTCTGGCCGATGGCGCGACCTTCGGCAATCACGGGGCCGCGTTGCTGCAGATGAAACCGTTCGATCTGCGTCGCCTTGCTGCGCGATTTCACCGTTTCCGGGCGCGCCTGCACGATGAAGAGTTTTCCGCTGAGGCCGTCCTTGGCCCATTCGATATCCATCGGCCGTTCGTAGTGCTTTTCGATGGTCAATGCCTGGCGTGCAAGTTCATGCACGTCGTCGTCGGAAATCGAGAATTGCTGGCGCAACTCAACAGGCGTGTCCTCGTTGCGCACGCGCTCGCCGGGCGCATCCGAATACACCATGCGGAGTTGCTTGCTGCCGAGCGAGCGGCGCAGGATCGCGGGCTTGCCCTGCATCAGGGTCGGTTTGTAGACATAGAACTCGTCCGGATTGACCGCGCCCTGCACGACGTTCTCGCCGAGGCCATAGCTCGACGTGATGAAGACCACTTCGCGAAAACCAGATTCCGTGTCCAGCGTGAACAGCACGCCGGAACTGCCCACGTCCGACCGCACCATCAATTGCACGCCGGACGACAGGAACACGTCCTCGTGCCTGAAGCCGTGGTGCACGCGATAGGCGATGGCGCGGTCGTTGTACAGCGACGCGAACACTTCCTTGACCTTGCGCACGACGTCGTCCTCACCGGTGACGTTGAGGAAGGTTTCCTGCTGGCCGGCGAAACTGGCATCGGGCAAGTCTTCCGCGGTGGCGGAAGAACGCACGGCGACTGCGATCTCTTGATTTGAAGCCGCACCGCCGCCGTTTTCATTGGCGAGCTGGTGGTACGCGGTGCGGATGTCGGCATCCAGGTCGGGCTGCAGCGGCGCATCGATCACCCAGCTGCGGATCTCGGCGCCGGCCACGCTCAATGCCGCCACGTCCTCGACATCGAGCGTCGCCAGCTTGTCGAAGATGCGCTGGTGCAGATTGTTGTGCGCGATAAAGGCCTTGAAGGCATCGGCGGTGGTCGCGAAACCACCCGGGACGGATACGCCAAGCTTGGCGAGGTTGCCGATCATCTCGCCGAGCGAGGAATTCTTGCCGCCGACCTGGGCGAGATCGGTCAGGCGCAGGTCGTGCAGCCACAGGATATTGGCGCTCAAAGGACGGGCACTCCAGGGAATTGCGGAAATTCAGGGGTCGCATCGTAAGAAGACCGGACAGGAGCCGGCCGAGCCCGTATTTTAGCAACCCAGTCCGCCGCGGCGCTCGCGGCTTGTGCATGGAGTTCATTGATGTCCGTTTCGCGCCCGGTGTTCTACCTCTCCGACGGCACCGGCATCACCGCCGAGACCATCGGCCACAGCCTGCTGACCCAGTTCACCGACCATCGTTTCGTCACCGACCGCATTCCATTCGTCGATACGCCCGACAAGGCGCGCGAGGCGGCCGATGCGATCCGGGCCGCGGGCGAACGTCACGGCGTGCGCCCAGTCGTGGTGAACTCGTGCGTGGACCCGACGCTCAGCGCGATCGTCGCCGAGAGCGGCGCATTGATGCTGGATGTGTTCGCGCCGTTCATCGAGCCGATGGAACGCGAGCTGGGTACACAGCGCCAGTCGCGCGTGGGACAGGCGCATGGCATGGCCGACTTCGAGGCGTACCACCGGCGCATCAATGCGATCAATTTCGCGTTGACCCACGACGATGGCATGAGCATCGACTACAACGAGGCCGACCTGATCCTGGTGGCGGTGTCACGCGCAGGCAAGACGCCCACCTGCGTGTATCTGGCGCTGCATTACGGCGTGCGCGCGGCGAACTATCCGTTGACCGAGGAAGACCTGGAACACGATCGATTGCCAGCACGGTTGAAGGCGCATCGCACGAAGTTGTTCGGATTGACGATCGAGCCCACGCGCCTGCAGCAGATCCGCCAGGAGCGCCGACCGAATTCGCGTTATGCACTGCTGGAGACCTGCAAACGCGAGGTGGCGGCGGCCGAAGCGTTGTTCCGCGCCGAGCGCATCCCGACGCTCAGCACCACGCATACCTCGATCGAGGAGATCGCCAGCAAGGTGCTGACGACGCTGGGGATTCACCGTGAGATGTTTTGACCGGGAGATGCTGATCGCGCAGGCAGTTTCGCGGCTTGCGGAGACGGTCACGTTAGGCGCGTTGCGCGCATTCGTCAATGCTGCCGAAAAGCATTTTTCGCGTGTAGCATCGGGTCATGCCCGCCGCCATCGCCCGCACCGCCAGAATCCCAAAACTCAGCCGTTTCGGCTGGCTGATGGGCCTGTATGCGGAGAATTACGCGAAGCTCACGCGGCTGTTCGAGCCGGCCGATTGTCCCGCCGGCGTGTATTTTTCCAGCATCGGTGATGGCCTGGATGTGCGACTGGACATCCTCCAGCAGCATCGGTTCACCACCGAGTTGCGCCTGACCTATTCAGTTCGTGATCCGCTGACCGGCGAACCCGATCCCTCCGCATTCATCCGCCTGTACCGCGACGCGCGGCAGGCGGAGGCCACGCACTGCTACGTCGGTCGCCGCTGGCAGGACGTGATCGGCATGTATCCGCCGCCCGAGACGTTGATCAGCCATCGCTTCCGTATGAATACGTTTCTCGGAAAATGGCTCGACTACATGGCTGAAGGTGGTCATGGAGTGGCGAGGTTGCGGCTGGCAGACATTGTTGGGGAAGTCGAGTTGGTCGCAGATGACGCTGAGGCGCGTTACTCAGGGCAGCCAATGTAGCCCGGGTAGAGCGCAGCGATACCCGGGGATCTTCAATGATCGTCACGATAAAACCGGGTATCGCTGCGCTCCATCCGGGCCACGGAGCTTGATTTGTTCCAGTGCGCTGGAGAGATCGGCGTTCGTGGCATGACGCATGGATCGCGCTCATTACAATAGCCGCATGGCCCGTCCTACTTCCGCAACCATCCACACCGACGCACTGCGTCATAACCTCGGCGTCATCCGCGCGCGCGCTTCCGGCAGCCGGGTCATGGCGGTGGTCAAGGCCGACGGCTATGGCCATGGGCTCGAGCGCGTCGCGCGTGCACTGGAGGGCGCCGATGCCTTCGGCGTGGCGGCGTTGTCCGATGCCGAGCGCCTGCGTGCGGCGGGGTTGTCGCAACCAATCGTGTTGCTGTCGGGTTTCGACGAAGCCGACGACCTGCCGCAATTGCGACGGCTCCATGTCGAAACCGTCGTCCACCACGCCACGCAACTCGCGATGCTGGAGCAGGCCGGTGACGGCGACCCGATCCGCTGCTGGCTGAAGGTCGATACCGGCATGCACCGCTTCGGCTTTGCGCCGCACGAAGTGCGCGATGCCCATGCGCGATTGTCGGCGCTCGCGGCGCGATTTTTCTTACCGATAACGCTGGAAAAGAC
>JBBJNO010000154.1:0-6377 GCA_037720875.1 Luteimonas sp.
CTCGGTCCAGTTCGACAGCGGAAACACGCGCACACTTTCGCCCTTGTGCAGGCGCGTGTTGTAGAGGTTCCACAGTTCCGGGCGCTGCTGCTTGGGATCCCAGCGATGCTGCGCGCTGCGGAACGAGAAGATGCGTTCCTTGGCGCGCGATTTTTCCTCGTCGCGGCGCGCGCCGCCGATCGCCGCATCGAACCCATGTTTGTCCAGCGCCTGCTTCAACGCCTGCGTCTTCATCACGTCGGTATGCACGCTGGTGCCGTGGCTGATCGGACCGATGCCCTGCGCCACGCCGTCTGGATTCATGTGCACGCGCAATTCGACGCCGGTCTCGGCGGCGCGGCGATCGCGGAAGGCGATCATTTCGCGGAATTTCCAGCCGGTATCGACATGCAGCAACGGGATCGGCGGCTTGGCCGGTGCGAACGCCTTCAGCAGCAGGTGCAGCAATACGGAGCTGTCCTTGCCGATGGAATACAGCAGCACCGGATTGCGGAAGCCGGCCGCGACTTCGCGCAGGATGTGCAGGCTCTCTGCTTCGAGGCGGTCGAGATGGCTCAGGCTGGTCGGGTCGAGGCCCGACAGCACGCGTGGAGAAGAGGTGTTCGGCACGGAAACTCGTGGCAAGGGGCGATCCGGCGCCAATCCTGACTCAAATCGCATTGAAGTGCTTCAGCAGCGTGCGCAGGCTCAGCGCGATTACCAGCAGGCCCACCACGCACAGCGCAGGCCGCGGCCGCACATGCCGGACCACCCATGCGCCCAGCGGCGCAGCCACCACGCCACCGAGCGCCCAAGCCGACGATGATCGACCAGTGGCCCAGGCCAGCGTCAGGGAAAAGGGGACTTCACTCCGTCCCTTTTTGCACAGGGCGGTGCAGCGGTCGGCATTGGCATCCATCGGCAAAAAATGCCGGCTTCAAAATGGTGTCAGGGACAATTTCTGATGAAAATGGTGTCAGGGACAATTTCTGATGAAAATTGTCCCTGACACCATTTTCGCAGCAGCATTCAACAAGGCTTACGAGTTGCTCTGCGATCCGAAGATTAGCGGCAAGCATGAATACATGCAGGCTTATCAAGCGAAGGTGTCGGCGTGGATCGAGTGCTAAGGCGGCAGTGTCAGCGTTCGTGCGAGGCTCGCCCCTAACCCCCATCACTCGCGACGGGGTCCAATCCTGTGTCGCGTGCTTCGCTCGCACGATGCAGGCCTGCGCCTCTTGTCGCCCGAGGGGAAATCCCGCGATGCCTAAGCCCCGTAATCCCGACCAACGCCGCTCCCCACCGGCCGCAACACCGGCTTCGTCCACGTGCGCGGGGCGCGCGAGCACAACCTGAAAAACGTCGATGTCGACACTCCGCGCGATGCGCTGGTGGTGTTCACCGGGGTGTCGGGCTCGGGCAAGTCGTCGCTCGCGTTCGGCACGCTGTACGCGGAGGCGCAGCGGCGCTATCTGGATTCGATGTCGCCGTACGCGCGGCGGCTGATCGACCAGGTCGGGGTGCTCGAGGTCGATTCGATCAAGGGCCTGCCGCCGGCGGTGGCATTGCAGCAGCAGCGCGGCTCGTCGACCACGCGCTCGTCGGTCGGCAGCGTGACCACGGTGTCGAACTCGCTGCGCATGCTCGGGAAACCTCAGGGTCAGAGTGCATTTGCTCAACTGCCCTCTGAAACCACTGCGGCTTTCGCCGGCGCCCGATCTTCGCGGGGCCGGCACGTCGCTCCCGACTCTGGGCGGTTCGACACCGCCCTCACCTGCGAGCCCATGCCGGGCGAGGCCGCCGCTCATTTCGTCTGTGAAGACCCGTACAGCTTCAAGTGCTGCGAGCAGATCCGCGAAGCCAGGGGCAAGGTCCGCTTGGAGGGCGAGACGGAAGACATGCCCGTGCTGACGTGCATGCAGGGTTGCTGATCGTCGGCCTCTGCCGCCCGGCCTTTTGCCGGGCGGTGTTGTATCAGCGAGTCGAACCCGGCTCGATCGCGCTAAGCCACATCACGATGCCCACCAGCACGTACCACACCCCCTGTGCCACCACGACCGCGCCCATGCCCATCACGTCGAGGCGGAACAGGCCCAGGGCGTAGGCGACGCAGGCAAGCACCGTTGTCAGGACACCGTATCCGGCGGTGGTCCGCGCCAGCGCGCCGGGCGTGCGCCACAGGTCGAGTGACCAGGCCGCGATGCCGCCCGACAGCATGAAGACGCCGAAGCCGGCGAGGGTCTGGTTCAAGGCCCAGGTCAGCGGGACCAGTCGGGCGGCGCCTTGCACGGCATCGGGGCCGGATTGCAGGGCGCGGGCGGCGAGGGCGTCCACGGCGAAGCCGTTCAGCAGCGCGGCACCGATCATGGCCAGCGCGCCCAGGCCGTAGAGGCGCGCGGCCACCCGCACCGCGCCACGGCCGCCGCGCGCGTCTGACCACGTGTCCAACGCCAGCCAGATCGCGATCACGGTGCCGATCATCGCCGCATGCACGGCGCGGCTGAGCCCGCCGATGCGGGCCATTTCGCCCACCCATGCCTCCGGCGTGCCGCCGTGGGCGGTGGGGTGGTGCGACATGGCCAATACCGCCAGCGCGCTGGCGGCAACAAGGGTGGCGCCGGCGATCTTGAGTGTGCGCGGGTTCGGGATCATGGCGGCGCGTCGGGGAAAGTGCGCCCAAGATAGCGTCGCGTGCGCGGTATTTTCCGGACAATGCGGGCCTCCTGTCCGACATGCCGCGTGTGACAATCCCGGCCCATGATCACCGGCCACGACCCCCTCGACCCGCGCAAGGGCCGCACCCGCGAAGCGCTGCTGAAGGCCTTCTCCGGTCTGGTGCTGCAGCACCGGTACTACGAGATCCGCATCGCAGACGTGCTGGCCAAGGCCGGCGTCAGCCGTTCGACTTTCTACGAACATTTCGCCAGCAAGGACGCGCTGTTGGCGGCCAGCATCGAAGGCCCGTTCTCGATCCTGGCCAGCCTGCTGGGCGAGCACTCGCTGCCGCGCGTGCAGGCACTGCTGGAACATTTCTGGCTCAACCGCGGGCTGGCCCGCACCCTGTTCCAAGGCGCCGGCATACGCCCCGTGCGCGCGACGCTGGTGGCCGCAGTCGAGCATCGCCTCAAACGCGACCACCGCCCGCGCCTGCGGGTGCCGCCGCGCTTGGCCGCGCATGCTATTGCCGACGCCATGCTGTCGCCCATCGTGGCGTGGCTCACCGGCGAAGCCGCCTGTTCGGCCAGCGACCTGGCCCAAGCGCTGCAGGCAACCACGGCCGCGATGCTCGAGGCGCTGACCGTGGGCGGGCGGACGCCGTGACCGGCCGGCGTGCGATGTCCCGATAGCAAAATGGTGTCAGGGACAATTTCTGATGCCGTAAAGCGTGGTTGGCTGATAGCGCCGTCGTCTGGCCGCAGCGAAGCTGTTGGGCATGGCACGCCTTCCTCGCCCCGATCTACCTGGGATTCCCCAGCACGTTGTCCAGCGCGGCAACAACCGGTTGCCATGCTTCCTCGACGATGAGGATCGCCAGCGCTATCTGCAGTGCCTGCGCCATGCGCTGACCCGCTTCGGATGTCAGCTGCATGCGTATGTACTGATGAACAACCACGCGCACTTGTTGCTGACGCCGGGCGAGGCGGGCGCGGTGTCGCGGTTGATGCATACCTTCGCGCGCAATTACGCGGGCTTTTTCAACGGCCGGCACGGGCGAACCGGGACGCTGTGGGAAGGGCGTTACAAGGCATGCCTGGTGGATTCAGGCACCTACTTCCTGGCATGCAGCCGCTACATCGAGTTCAATCCGGTCCGTGCATGGATGGTGGCGGAACCGGCTGACCATCCATGGTCGAGTCATGGGGCGAACGCGTTAGGTCGTTCCGATCCGCTCTTGGCGCCGCATGCTGAATACCTCGCCCTTGGGCCTGATCCGGGCGCGCGCGCTGAGGCCTACCGCGCGCTATTCGCGGATGCGTTGCCGGAGACGCTTGTGGATGAGATCCGCCACTACCTGCAACAGCAGAAGGCATTGGGCACGGATCGATTCAGGACGTGGGTGGAAGCCAGGACGGGCAGGTTCGAAACGGCGCGTTCGTTGGCCGTCCCGCGCACCGTTCAAATTGTCCCTGACACCATTTCGCTGCAAATTGCCATTTCGCTGCAAATTGTCCCTGACACCATTTTCCCAGACACCATTTTCCGACGTACAAATTCCGGGTTGCCAGCCCGCAAGGGCGATTTTTCTTTGTACGGTACACTCTCGGAACGGGAAATTTCTACATGTAGAAGAGCGTTCGAGGACTATTGCAGGATAGGCCGATGGCCGCAAAGTGGTACCACTTTGCACGTTGCACGTGGAGAGCAGAATGACGTACACCTACGAACAGGTACTGGCCTACGAAGTGGCCAGCGAACTCGCCAATACCCACATCGCGGATTATTCGGCGACGATTGGCGAGGAAGAGGAAAAGGCCAGTCCCGACCAGGCCGCAATCGAACGGTTACGGGAAGCGTCCCTAGCCATCGCCATGGAGCGCCACAGCCTGTCCATGACAGACGACGAGGCCGTTGCCCGGTTCGTGGAAAAGTACCGTCGGTAATGTTCTCCGAGGGCGGCAAGCGAGCATTTGACCTTTAGGCGGCTGTACGGTATGATTCCGTACAAGGAGAACCGCCATGACTACTGCCGCCGCCCGGCTCGACCTGCGCCTGAACCCTACGGACAAGGCCCGTATTACCCGTGCCGCCGACCTACGGGGCGTGCCGCTCTCCGCGTTCGTGCGTGACGCGGTGCTACGCGAAGCCGAAAGCGTCATGGCGGCCGAACTGACCGTCACATTGTCGGCTGAAGAATCCCGACGCTTCCTCAAGGCGCTGGACGCCCCCTTCCAGCCCAATACCAAGCTAAAAAAGGCCATCGCCCGCGTTTCGCGTGCCTGATTCTGTGCTGGTTGTCGAGCAGCTCAAGCCCAAGCGGCACGATCGCGACGGGTTCGTGTGTGGCGAACCCACCCTGGATGCCTACCTGCGCCAGCAGGCCGCCCAGCACCACCGCGACGGCATCAGTACCACGCACGTTCTGGTGGACCACACCGATCCGGCCCGCATCCTCGGCTACTACAGTTTGTCCGCCGCCCAACTTTTGTTGACCGACTTGCAGCAGGCGGATCGCAAGCGCCTACCTAGCTACCCGGTGCCAGCGATCCGCATGGGACGGCTGGCCATCTCAGTCGATGAGCAGGGCAAGGGACATGGTGACTACCTGCTGGCGCATGCCGTGGCGCGTTGTCTGGGGCTGCGCGAACAGCTTGGCGTGCGCGTGCTGCTGGTGGATGCGCTGCACGAGAAGGCGGCACGGTTCTATCGCGCCTATGGTTTCCGCGAAGCCATGGCGAATTCGCACACGTTGTATCTAACGCTGGGGAATTCATGACCAACCGGCTACTCCCACTGACACGGGAAGAAAATGGTGTCAGGGACGGAAGAAAATGGTGTCAGGGACAATTTGCATCAGAAATTGTCCCTGACACCATTTTGCAGTTACGTTATGGCGCTTATGGATGTATTCACTCATCCCAAAAGCTTACGCCGCAAGCGGCGAGGTATCGAACCCGAAAGGGAATGAAAACCGGGCCTTTCCGCGACCCCTTTTCGGGGCGACCCACCCATTTCAGTCTGGCTTGAAATTCAACTCACGCCGATACGTCGATGCGTTCTTGGTGCGTGACGGATCCGGCGGGAAAAGCGACATGTAGCCGGCCGCAATAGCGCGTTCTTTCATCAGGACGCCAACACCCTCCGCTGCCTCCACCTCGACCTTGGTAACGGCTCCACTCTTGTCGATATGCATGAGCCAAACCAGACGACCGGTGAAGTCACTTGGAGCAATCTTAGAGTCGTAGTTGGGGCGGCCCAATACGTACGGAATTGACGACGGCTTGTAAAATGATGCGGTTTCAAGGTTCTTGGCGACCTCAATCGTTCTTGTCGCGGCCAGCGCGCCGTTCAAATAGATGTTGAATGCCCATTCCCCGGCTTCACCATGCATGTTCAGCCCGGCCTTGTAACAGCGTTTAGTGCCACGAAAATCATCATGATCCTGGCGAGAAACCACTTGGCTGGAGGCATCGACTGCTTCAAGACGTAGGGTCTTGATTTCTACGGAGGAAGCGTCGAGAACCGCCACGCACACCTGATGGGAATGGCTGCCATCCAGCACAAAGCCGCGCGTTTCCTGGCGCGCAATGGCACCCTCTGGCGGTGGGGCCCAGAGGAACTCAACGTAGGTACTTGCTTTCGCTACCGACGCAGCGCCAATAGCGGGTAGGAGTACGCTGGCTACTAGCTGTCGCGTCCCTGATGATTGCATAGATGCGAGACGTTACCCATTATTCATG
>JBBJNO010000155.1:0-3586 GCA_037720875.1 Luteimonas sp.
GGCGCAGACCTTCGCCGCACGCTTCGACAAGGCCAACTGCGAGGTGCTGGACCGCGAAGACATGGCCGCGCTCGGCATGGGCTCGCTGCTGGCCGTGTCGCAGGGTTCGGCCAATCCACCGAAGCTGGTGGTGCTGAAGTACAGCAATGGCGGCGACGCCAAACCCTATGTGCTGGTCGGCAAGGGCATCACCTTCGACACCGGCGGCATCAACCTCAAGACCACCGGCGGCATCGAGGAGATGAAGTACGACATGTGCGGCGCCGCCACGGTGATGGGGACCTTCGTCGCCGTGGTCGGCATGCAACTGCCGATCAATCTGGTGGTGATCGTGCCGGCGGTGGAAAACATGCCCGACGGCAACAGCTATCGCCCGTCCGACGTGATCACCTCGATGTCCGGCAAGACCATCGAGGTCGGCAACACCGACGCCGAAGGGCGTCTGATTTTGTGCGATGCGCTGACCTACGCGCAGCGTTTCGAGCCGCAGGCCTTGCTCGATGTCGCCACACTGACCGGCGCGTGCGTGGTTGCGCTGGGCAAGTACGCGACCGGGCTGATGAGCAAGCACGATGACCTCTCGAACGAATTGATCGACGCCGGCGAGAACACCTTCGACCGCGTCTGGCGCCTGCCGCTGTGGGACGAATACCAGTCACTGCTGGATTCCACGTTCGCCGACGTCTACAACATCGGCGGCCGCTGGGCCGGCGCGATCACCGCCGGCTGCTTCCTCGCCCGCTTCACCGAAGGCCAGCGCTGGGCGCACCTGGACATCGCCGGCGTCGCCAACGACGACGGCAAGCGCGGCATGGCGACGGGACGGCCGGTGGGGTTGTTGTCGCAGTGGCTGATGGATCAGGCGGAAAAGGGGTCAGAGTGAATTTCGCGCCGATGAATCCTCGGTTTCCGGCGATGCGCCGGCGCGAAACTTCACTCTGACCCCTTTTCGCCATGCCCCGCGCCGATTTCTACCTGATCGCCAAAGACCGCTTCAAGGCCGAGCCCTTGCGGCTGGTCTGCGAACTCGCGCGCAAGGCGTACCAGGCCAACCTGTGGACGCTGGTGCTGGCGCGCGATGCGCAGCAGGCCGAACAGCTCGACGAATTGCTGTGGGACATGGGCGACGACGCCTACATCCCGCATCAGGTCGCCGGCGACGAGGAAGACGACCTCACGCCAATCCTGATCGCGACGCCCGACATCGATGCGCCGTTGCGGCCGCTGGTCATCAATCTGCGCGATGCCGCGGTCGAGGGCAGTTTCGAGCGCGTGCTGGAAGTGGTGCCGGCCGATGCATCGGCGCGCGAACCATTGCGCGCGCGCTGGATGCAATACAAGGCGCGCGGGCTGGAACTCAACAAACACGACATGTAGTGTTTCAGCAACAAGGTATCTTTTCAGCCGTCATTCCCGCGAAGGCGGGAATCCAGTGTCTTTGCTCTTGTGTGTCGAGCAGCCAACCACACCGCAAGCAAAGCGGACGTCGCTGGATTCCCGCCTTCGCGGGAATGACGGCAAAAAACGGAAGCAGAAACAAGATGACCACCCTCGCCTCCAGCTACGACCCCAAAACCTTCGAAGCCCGCCTCTATGCCGAGTGGGAAAGCAGTGGCGTGTTCGAGCCGCGCGGCGACGGCCCGGCCTACACCATCCTGCTGCCGCCGCCCAACGTCACCGGCACCCTGCACATGGGCCACGCGTTCCAGCACACGTTGCAGGACGCGCTGATCCGCTATCACCGCATGCGCGTCGCTCCTGATGGGCAGCGTTACCGGACGTTGTGGCAGATGGGCACCGACCATGCGGGCATCGCCACCGAAATGGTGGTCGCCCGCAATTTGGCCCGCGAAGGCTTGACGCGCGACGATCTCGGCCGCGAAAAATTCATCGAGAAAGTGTGGGAGTGGAAAGGCGAATCCGGCGACACCATCGAACGGCAGATGCGGCGTCTTGGCACGTCCGGCGACTGGACGCGCAAAGTGTTCACGATGGACGACAGCGCATCGGATGCGGTGATCGAAGCATTTGTCCGCCTGCATGACGACGGCCTGATCTATCGCGGCCAGCGGCTGGTCAACTGGGACCCGGTATTGAAAACCGCGATCTCTGATCTGGAAGTCGTCAGTGAAGAAGAAGATGGTTTCCTGTGGTCGATTTCATATCCGCTCAGCGACGGCAGCGGCTCGCTGGTGGTCGCGACCACGCGCCCGGAAACGATGCTCGGCGATACCGCAGTCGCGGTACATCCGCAAGACCAGCGTTACGCGCACCTGATTGGCAAGACGATCACCTTGCCGTTGACCAATCGCGAAATTCCGATCATTGCCGACGGCTACGTCGAGCGCGAGTTCGGCACCGGCGTGGTCAAGATCACTCCCGCGCACGACTTCAACGATTACGCGATGGGGCAGCGCCACGGGCTGCCGCTGATCAACATCTTCACCGACGAGGCCAGGATCATCGACAACGATGATTGGATAAAGCGGTCTGCTCGCCGTCATGGCGCTGGCGTGGATGAAGTCATCGACTTGGCCTCCGACATAGGCATTCCGGAAAAGTATTGGGGGCTGGGCCGCTACGACGCACGCAAGGCCGTGCTCGCCGATCTGGAAGCGCTTGGCCTGATGATTGAAACCAAGGCGCACAAATTGCAGGTGCCGCGTGGCGATCGCACCGGCCAGGTCATCGAGCCGTATCTGACCGACCAGTGGTTCGTGAAAATGGACGATCTCGCCACGCGCGGACTCGAGCTCGTCAAGAACGGCGACATTAAATTCGTGCCACCCAACTGGATCAACACTTATCGCCACTGGATGGAAAACATCCAGGACTGGTGCATCAGCCGGCAGTTGTGGTGGGGGCATCGCATTCCGGCGTGGTACGACGAGCAGGGCAAGTTTTACGTCGCACGCAATGAGGCCGATGCGCTTGCGCAGGCTGCGGCCAAGAGCGGTGGGTTTAAACCCACCCTACGGCAGGACAGCGACGTGCTTGAGACGTGGTTCTCTTCGGGCATCTGGCCGATCAGCACGATGGGTTGGCCGGATGCGGACGCGATGCGTGAGCGCGGCTTCGACGACTACGTGCCGAGTAGCGTGCTGGTCACCGGTTTCGACATCATCTTCTTCTGGGTCGCACGGATGATCGTGATGACCGATCACCTGGCGCAGCAGGTGCCGTTCAAGGACGTCTACATCACCGGCCTCGTCCGCGACCATGAAGGCAACAAGATGTCGAAGGCGAAGGGCAACATCCTCGACCCGCTCGACATCATCGACGGCATCACCCTCGATGACCTCATTGCAAAGCGCACCACCGGCCTGATGCAGCCGAGGATGGCCGACAAGATCGAGAAAGCCACCCGCAAGGAATTCCCCGACGGCATCCAGGCCTTCGGAGCCGACGCGCTGCGTTTCACCATGTCAGCACTGGCCGGCCCCGGCCGCGACATCAAGTTCGACCTGGGCCGCGCGGAGGGCTACAAGAACTTCTGCAACAAGCTGTGGAATGCGACGCGGTTTGTGCTGATGAATACCGAGGGTTTCGCGCTTCCTGTCGCACGGGGACTTCCGGTCGTGGGAGC
>JBBJNO010000155.1:3596-4553 GCA_037720875.1 Luteimonas sp.
CATCCTCGCAATTCCAGGAGCTCGCGGCTGAAGCCGCTCCTACAAACGCGCCGACGACTGATGCGGAGAAATGGATCCTCGCGCGCCTCGCGAACGTCGCGGCCGAAGCGGAAACCCATTACGCCAGCTACCGCTTCGATCTGCTGGCGCAGTCGCTATACGAGTTCGCCTGGAACGATTTCTGCGACTGGTTCGTCGAACTGTCCAAGCCTGCGTTGAACGGCACTGATGCGGCTGCGGCCGATAGCACCCGCCACACATTGCTGTACGTGCTCGAGTCGCTGCTGCGCCTGCTGCATCCACTGATCCCGTTCGTCACCGAGGAACTGTGGCGCGGCGTCGCACCCAGGCTCGGCATCGGCGGCGACACGATCTCGCTGCAGGCCTATCCACGAGCCGACGATTTCGCGGGCAGCGATTTCGCACAAGCCGAGGCCGATGTTGAGTGGCTCAAGCAAATGGTCTCCGCACTGCGCCGCGTCCGCAGCGAACTGGGCGTGTCGCCGGCGAAAGCGGTTTCGTTACTGCTGCAGGGCGGCACCGATCACGATCGCGCGCGTGCCGATCGCTTCGCCTCGCAACTGAAGTTCCTCAACAAGATCGACGCGATCTCGTGGCTCGACGACGCACCGCCGCCCGCCGCAACTGCTGTCGTCGGCGACCTGAAACTCTTCGTCCCGCTGGAAGGCCTGGTCGATCTCGATGCCGAGCGCACGCGCCTGGACAAGGAGCTCAAGCGCGTCGAGGGCGAGCTGGCGAAATCGCGAGGAAAACTCGCAAGCGAGACCTTCGTGCAGAACGCGCCGGCTGCGGTGGTGGAGCAGGAACGGCAACGCCTCGTCGACTGGACTTCGCAACGCGACGCGCTAAGCCAGCAACGCGCGCGTCTTTGATCTTGTATTTGATCTTGTCCCACGGGGACTTCCTTCGGTCGTAGGAGCGCACCTGGGCGCGATG
>JBBJNO010000155.1:4563-6355 GCA_037720875.1 Luteimonas sp.
CACATCGCGCCCAGGTGCGCTCCTACAAAAAAACGGTTATTCGGCAAACAACTCCATCGCCATCACGATCGCATCCTCGCGCCCGTGCTTTGCAGGGTAATACCGCGGCCGCCGTCCGATCTCGTTGAAGCCTTCGCTGTCGTACAACGCGATCGCCGGCGGATTCGACGGCCGCACTTCCAGGAACAGCCGCTGCACCTTGCGCGCGCGCGCGATCTGCAGCAGTGAACGCAACAGGCGGCGGCCATGTCCCTGGCCGTGCAGGTCCGGGCTCACGCACACGTTCAGCACATGCGCCTCGTCGGCGGCGATGCTGAGCACGCCGTAGCCGATGATGCGCTGGCTGTCGGCCAGCACCCACGCGGGATAATCGGCGCGCAGGCAATCGCGGAAGATGCCACGCGTCCACGGATAGGGATAGGCGACGTGTTCGATCGCCATCACCGCGTCCAGGTCGGTCTCGTGCATCGGTCGCAAGCCCGCGGGCATGGCGATGTGCTCGATGGCGCGCGCGTTCACTGGGACCAACTCCAGTTCATTGCGCGCCTGTCGAAGAACGCAACGCGCGCAGCGCCGGCCACAGGGCGCGCTTGGCGGCCGTATTGCCGGCCAGACTGTGCAGCGGCGGCAAGTGTGGTTGCAGCGCCGGGAGTTGATCCTCCTGCAGGTTGGCGGCGCGCAGCAGCGCCCCCAGCAGCGTGCCGGTCGCGCCCGGGCCCGATGACCCCGCATCGGCGGCATCGTCGCGCCGTCCTGGTTGCGCTTGCTGCACGGCCGGCGCATCGGCGCACACATACACGGTATGGCCAAGCGCCGCGAGCATCTCGCGCTGGAGCGCATCCCACGTCATACCGGCGGGGTCGTCTGCGGATTGCTGTTGCGCCGCCGCAACCACAGCAGCGGACCCGACAGTGCGTAGGCGGCCGTGACCACCAGCAGCACCAGCGGCGGATCGATCACCAATGCGATCAGCGCCGCCAACGCGAGCACGATGGCCACGAAGGGCACCCGATCCGCCTTCGGCCCGGTGCCACTGCCCTTGAAGCTGCTGTAGCGGATGCGGCTGACCATCAGCAGGGCCGCGATCACGGTCACTGCAATCGCCGGATAGCGCAGTTCCTCGCCGCTCCAGCCCAGGTCATGCATGGTCCAGACGAAACTCGCGACCAGTCCCGCCGCCGCCGGACTGGCGAGCCCGATGAAATAGCGCTTGTCCACATGCGCCACCTGACTGTTGAACCGCGCCAGCCGCAGCGCCGCGCAGGCCGCGTACAAAAAGGCCGTCAGCCAGCCGATCTTGCCCAGGGTGAGGCCGTCAAGCTTCATCGACAGCAGCGCCCAGTGATACATCACCAGCGCCGGCGCCATGCCGAAACTGATCAGATCGGCCAGCGAGTCGTATTGCACGCCGAATTCGCTCTGGGTATTGGTCAGCCGCGCCACGCGACCGTCGATGCCATCGAGGATGCCGGCAATGAAGATCGCCACGCAGGCGGCCTCGAAGCGCCCCTGCGACGCGGCGATGATCGCGAAAAAACCACCGAACAGGCCGCCGGTGGTGAACAGGTTCGGCAGCAGGTAAATGCCGCGCCCACGGGGCCGGGCGTCGTTGGGCTGATCCATGCGGGAAGTGTAGCGGCTGATATCAGGCTGAACCGTTGGCGAAAGCGCGACGCAGCGACTTGCGTGGCTGCCGGTGCGGTGCTGCAATCGGAATCGCAACTGCACCCGCAGCGGCTTTTGCAGGAGTTCCCCCATGAAACAGCCACGCTTGCACCCGCCACGCTTGCAC
>JBBJNO010000156.1:0-6299 GCA_037720875.1 Luteimonas sp.
ACGCGTACGCGTCGCCAAGCAGCGACCAGTGGCGACCATGCATGCGCGTGCACTCGTAGGCGTAGTTGCCCGTCACATGCACCGGCGCGACGCGTTCGGCGCCCTGCATGCGGCGTGCGATCTCCGGCACCGATTCGAGCGTTCGCAGCAGGAACGCCTCGGTCTCGCCCCTGCGCTGCTTGAGGTAATCCGGGAAACAGACGGCACCCGCGCTCATCACGTCGCCGCGCAGCGGGATCAGCCATGCCCAGCCGTGCTCATGCCGATAGATGCTGATGTTGCCCGCGTCCGCGCCGTCGCGTCGTTCCACGCCGCGGAAATGGCTGAACACCGCCGCCGACGCGTGCCGGGCGTTGCTGCGCTTGATGCCGAGCTTGCCGCCGAGGAAGGCATCGCGACCGCTGGCGTCGAGCAGGTAGCGCGGACGAAACTGCCGCGTGCCGGCATTGACGGCGATGGCGCCGTCGTCGGTGAAGGCAATGCGATCGGCCTGCACGCCTTCGCGCGCGTCCACGCCGTGGGCGCGCGCGTGTTCAAACAGCAGCTGGTCGAACTCCTCGCGCTTCACATGGAAGGCGAAATCGGATTTGGCGCCGATCGCGCGCTTGAAACTGAAGACGTTGTAATGCCCTGCATCGTTGGGAAAATCGGCGCCGAGCTTGAGGACGCCGATGGCGCGCACCTGGTCGAGCACGCCAAGGCGCTCGAGGATCGGCATGTTCATCGGCAGCAGCGATTCGCCGATGTGGAAGTGCGGGTGATGGGTCTTTTCCAGCAGCGTGACGCGCCAGCCCTTGCGCGCCAGCAAGGTGGCGGCGGTGGTACCGGCCGGGCCGCCGCCGATCACCAGCACGTCGGGCGTTTCGACCACCGGCGTCGCCGCCGATGCGGGCTTCGCGTGGCCTGCAGGCGCGGGATCGCTCAGTGCATCGGCCCATTGCAGCGCATGCGTGTCTCGTACGGCACTGGTCATTCGCTGTTCCGGCTCGCCCATGCGATCATTTCGTGCGCGAATGATAACGCGGCCCTGCGCGCGGGCCGGCTGCTCCCATTCCAACGGAAAATCAGAATGTCGTCGTTGACCGCTGCGGAAACCGAACTCGCCAACCTGCTGGTCGAAAGCCTGAATCTGGACGGCGTCAGCGCCGCCGACATCGATCCCGAAGCCCCCTTGTTCGGCGCCGGCCTGGGCCTGGATTCGATCGATGCGCTGGAACTGGCGTTGGCGATCAGCAAGCGCTACGGCTTCCAGCTCAAGTCCGACAACGAGGACAACCGCCGCGTCTTCGCCTCGCTGCGCGCGCTGTCGGCGCACATCGAGCAGCACAAAGCGGCTTGAGGGCGCTTCGACAAGCTTCTTTTTTGCTCGTCAGTCCCGCGCAGGCGGGAATCCGGAGCCTTTTGTTTTCAACCACCGCAAGTCACACGATGACTTGCCACGCTCGCCCTTCGGGCCGTTCGCAGGCGCGAATGTTCGCTCCGGCCTTCGGCCTCGCAGTTCCGCCTGCGTGGGGATGACGTTCATCACTTTGGTACTCCTCGTCCGAGCCATCCTTGCGGTGGTCTATACCGTGTTGGCGCATCTGGCCAGTGCCCGGCACGACAGCCTGCTGGCGGCGTGCGCGCTTGGCGTGCTGCTGGTGCTGGTATTGATCGCGCCGCTGCTGCACGGGCGGATCGCGGCATGGCTGGCGCTGCTGGCGGGGTTGGCCGGCGTGGCCTGGCTGGCGCAGACCGCTTATGTGCATGTGCCGTTGCTGCTGGTGCCGTTCGCGTTCGTCGCGCTGGTGGCGTGGTGGTTCGCGCGCAGCCTGCGCCGCGGCCGGGTGCCGTTGATCAGCAAAATTGTGGCTGCCCTGGAGCGCACCACCGCGCAGGAACTGACGCCGGAGTTGCGCAGCTACACGCGCGGTTTGACCGCGGGCTGGGCCGTGTTGTTGTCGGTGATCGGGTTGTCGAACCTGACCCTGGCCATGATCGCGACGCCGGCCGGGTTGTTGGCGCAACTGGGCCTGCAATCGCCGGTCACGGTCACGCAGACACAGTGGTCGTGGTTCGCCAACCTGCTGGATTACGGGATCATGGGCGGCTTCATGGTGGTCGAATACCTGTACCGGAAGCACCGCTTTCCCGGGCGGTACAAGAATGTCGCCGATTTCGCGCGGCGTCTGGCCGCGCTGGGGCCGGCGTTCTGGCGTGATTTTTTGCATTGACGTCGCGGCAATGTGGTTGGTTTCCATGACGTGTGAAGCCGGAAAAGCCGGTGGGCCGAGACCTGCAGAGGCGGTGCTTGCGGGTATTGCGAGCGGCACGCATGCTTTCGCCGATGACCGACGCGTTCCGCATCGCCCCTGACCATCCCAGCCTGCCTGGGCACTTCCCCGGACGTCCGCTGGTGCCGGGCGTGGTGTTGCTGGAGCGCGTGCTGGAGGCGATCGAGGCCGCGCACGGTCCGCTGGACGCATTGGCCCTGCCGCAGGTCAAGTTCATGCAGCCGTTGCTGCCGGGCGAGACGGCGCGCATCGAACTGGATGGCCAGTCTCCGCGGTGGCGCTTTCGCGTGCTGCGCGGGCTGGATCTGCTGGCCAGCGGTGAAGTCGTTGCGACATGAGCCGCGCGCCGTGAACACCGACTGGAAGCAGCGCCGGGAGGGCGGCAGTCCGTTCGCGATCTGGCTGATCCGAAGCATCGGCAAGTACGGCGGCCGCGGCATCGCACGCTTGTTCCTGTATCCGATCACGGCGTACTTCCTGTTGCGCCGTGGCGGCGAGCGACGCGGCTCGCGCGCGTATCTCAGTCGCGTGCTGGGACGACAGGCGTCGCTGCTGGATGTGGCGCGGCACATCCACACGTTCGCTTCGACCATCCTCGACCGCGTGTTCCTGCTCAGCGAGGACACGGCCCGTTTCGATGTCGAGATCCGCGGCGTCGACAAGGTCCACGCGCAACTCGATCAGGGCCGCGGCGTGTTGTTGTTCGGTTCGCACCTGGGCAGCTTCGAGGTGTTGCGCGTGCTGGCGCGGCAGCGGCCCGAGTACACCATCCGCGTCGTGCTGGACAAGGCGCACAACCCGGCGATGACGCAACTGCTGGACGCGCTGAACCCGCAAATCGCATCGACCGTGATCGATGCCAGCCAGGACGGCCCGTCGATCATGCTGGCGATCAAGGACGCCGCCGACCAGGGCGCACTGATCGCGTTGCTGGTCGATCGCACCCAGCCGGGCGATCCGGCCGTGGCCGCCAACTTCCTCGGCCGGCCGGCGCTGTTCCCGAGCGCGCCGTGGCTGATCGCATCGGTGCTGAAAGTGCCCGTGTGCCTGGCGTTCGGGCTGTACCACGGTGGCAATCGCTACTCGCTGGAGTTCGAGACGTTCAGCGACGGCATCGACATCCCGCGTCCCCAGCGTGCCACCGCCGTCGCGGCGCTCATCCAGCGTTACGCCACGCGGCTGGAGCATTACGCCCGGCAGGCGCCGTACAACTGGTTCAACTTCTATGATTTCTGGGGCAGCAGCAGTGAAGGCAGCAATAGTGAAGGCAGCAACGGTGAAGGCAGCAACAGTGAAGGCAATCGGATCGCCCGGGACGGTATCCCCGTCCGGGCAAACGCGGTCGATGTCGATGCAACGCTCCTCCCTGCTGGCACTGGGACTGATGTCGGTGCTGATGATCGGCAGCGGCGTGGCATCGGCCGCGCCTGACACTGCCGCCACCACCGGCTGGGTGCTGTCGAAACTGGCGCGTCCCGCGCCGATGCGCACCTCCTTTGTCGAACTGCGCGGCTCGAAACTGCTCAAGCAGCCGTTGCAGGTGTCGGGCGAATATCGCCGCCCGGATCGCGACACCTTCGTCCGCGACGTGCGCACGCCGTACCTGGAAGTGACCACGATCCGCGCCGGCCAGGCCACCATCATCCGCGCCGGCAAGTCGCGCACGTTCTCGCTGTCGCGCGCGCCGGAACTGGCCGGCCTGCAATCGAGTTTCGGCGCGCTGCTCAGCGGCGACCGCGCGCTGCTGCAACGCCACTACACCATCGACACCGGCGGCACGCAGACGCACTGGCAGATGACGCTGGTGCCGAAGGACAAGGCGATGGCCGCGCGCGTACGCGACATCCAGTTGTACGGCCGCGGCAGTGAATTGCGTTGCATCGAGACGCGCGCGCCTGCGTCCGGCAAGGCCGCGACGGGGGACGTGCAACGCACCTTGCTGGCGACCGCGGCGCGCGGTGCGCCGGCCGATCTCGGCATGGATGCGATGACGGCGCTGTGTCGCGGTGCGAAGTCTTGAGGAAGCTCTATAGCCTGTCTCAGGATGAGAGCCCACAGACCTTGTAATCTGACGAATCAGAAGTTCGTCGCTACTGATCTGAGATAGGTTGCAGGGAACCTCTGAATATAAAAGCACTGCTGTCCGCAAAGAACGCCAAGGTCGCAAGAACGCTCTGTAGGTGCGAATTCATGCGCACACTTTTTTGCGGTCGGCCAAAGCAAGGGCGTGCGAATGAATTCGCACCTACACGAGCGCCTGATTTTGTGTCCTTGACGTTCTTTGCGGACTTGTTCAGATGTTTCCTGGCAAGCGAAACGAGCACAAGCAGGATTTTCCCGAGGTTCCCTTGACTGCATCTGCAAGACGCACCGCGCTATCGCTGCTGTGGCTCGCATTACTGGCCATCGCCGGCTGGGCGGTGTCGCAGCGGCTCGAACTCAGCGGCGACCTGCGCAAGTTCATGCCCTCCGCACGAACGCCCGCGCAGAAACTGCTGATCGATGAGCTGGGCGAAGGTCCGGGTTCACGCCTGTTGTTGATCGCGTTGTCCGGCGCGCAGCCAGAAACGCTCGCGGCGCAATCGCAGGCGTTGCGCGACGCCTTGTCCGCCGATCCGAAGTTCCGCCTGGTCGCCAATGGCGCCGATGCCGGCCTCGATGCGATTCCCGAGCGCCTGCGCCCGTATCGGTATCTGTTGTCGCCCACGCTGGATACGCAGGTGCTCGATGCGGTGTACCTGCGCGAAGAACTCGGCGCGCGCGTGCAGGATCTCGGTTCGCCAGCGGCTGCGATGATCGAACCGCTGATCGGTGCCGATCCGACGCTGGAAACGCTCAAGCTCGCCGAAAGCTGGCAACCGGCGACGGCCCCGCAACGTCTGCATGGCGTGTGGTTCGATCGCGTCGGCAAGCAGGCGTTGTTGGCGGTTGAAACGGTCGCCGCGGGATTCGACCCGACCGGACAACAACTGGCGGTCTCGGCCATCGACGCTGCGTTTGCAAAGACGCGCGCCGACGGCGCATCGAACATCCTGATCACCGGCCCCGGCGCGTTCTCCGTCGAGATCGGCGGCCGCACCGAACGCGAGGCGCGCTGGATTGGTATCGCCGACAGTATCGGCCTGCTGCTGTTGTTGTGGATCGCATACCGCAACTGGAAGACGCCGCTACTCGGCGCGTTGCCGCTGGCCAGCGCGGGACTGGCCGGACTCGGCGCGGTCGCGACGCTGTTCGATGGCGTGCACGGCATCACCATCGCGTTTGGTTTCACGCTGATCGGTGTAGCGCAGGATTATCCGATCCACTTGTTCAGCCATCAGCGCCCGGGCGTGTCGCCCTGGGCCAGCGCGCGCGCGTTGTGGCCGACGCTGGCGACCGGCGTGGTGTCGACCTGCATCGCGTACCTGACGTTTTTTGTTTCCGGCGTCGATGGCCTCAAGCAGTTGGCAGTTTTCACGATTGCCGGCCTTGGCACGGCGGCGTTGACCACGCGCTTTTTATTGCCGGGCTTGATCGATCCCTCGCCGCGCGACGCGGCCGATTCGGCGCGCGTGGCGCGGATGTGGGAGTGGATCGCACGCCTGCCGCGGCCGCGCGCTGCGCTGATCGGATTGGCAGCGATTGCAGTGGCGGTGATCGCCTTTGTGCCCGGCGCATTCTGGCAGAACGACCTCGGCAAGCTCACGCCGGTGCCCGCCGTTGCGCTCGCGCGCGACGCGATGCTGCGCAGCGAACTTGGCGCGCCCGACGTGCGCTACGTGATGACGCTGGAAGCGGCCGATACGGAAACCGTGCTGCAACACACCGAACGCCTGCGGCCGATGCTGGACCGGCTCGTCGCCGACCAGTCCATTGCCGCCTATGACCACGCCGCGCGCTATCTGCCGAGTGCGGCGTTGCAGCGTGCGCGACAGGGCAAGCTTCCTGATGCTGATGCGTTGAACAAGGGATTGCAGGCGGCGCTGGATGACAGCCCGTTCCGCGCCGATGCGTTCACCGATTTCGTCGGCGATGTCGAGACCGCGC
>JBBJNO010000157.1:0-2997 GCA_037720875.1 Luteimonas sp.
GGAGCTTGCTCCGCTGCTCTTGATCGCGGCGAAAAGCAGCGGAGCAAGCTCCGCTTCACAGCCCTCTGGTTCGTCATTGCGCGAAGGCGGAAATGACGAACATCTCGTAGGGTGGGTCTTGACCCACCGCTTTCAGGCTCGATCATGCGAGCGTTTCGGTTTTCCAGGGTGGTGGGTCAAGACCCACCCTACGAAGACACATGCCACCCTGTGCCAGGCCCGAACACCCGGCTTGCTAGACTGCCGCCTTTCTCATCACCTCCCACCCCCCTGCCCCGTTACGAAGGCGACCTGCGTGCCCCGGAAGGCGCACGTTTCGCGATCCTCGCCAGCCGCTGGAATCCGCGCATCACCGGAGCGCTGGTGGATGGCGCGCGCCGTGCATTGCTCGACAACGGCGTGATCGAGGATGCCATCGACGTGATCCGCGTGCCCGGCGCATGGGAATTGCCGGTGGCGGCCGCGCGTCTTGCAGCGGCCAGTGGGCATGCCGCCATCGTTGCGCTGGGTTGCGTGGTGCGCGGCGATACACGGCACTACGAGCAAGTGGCCGATGGCTGCGCGGACGGGTTGATGCGCGTGGCGCTGGATTACGGCTTGCCGGTCGCCAACGGTGTACTGGCGACAGACACCCTTGACGATGCCGAGGCGCGTGCAGGTGGCACGCATGGCAACAAGGGTGAGGAAGCTGCGCTGGTGGCGATCGAGATGGCGCACTTGATGGAGCAGTTGCCGTGAGCACAGTTGAAGCTGGCGCACGGGAGACGGGAGACGGAAGACGCGAACGGCGCGCCGTCGATGTATTTCCTTTTCCCGCATGCGGATGCACCGTATGAGCCGACATCACCGCAAGGACGGCATCGATCCCGTCGGCCGCTCGCGCGCAAGGCGACGTGCGATGCAGGCCATCTACGCATGGCAGATGGCCGGCGGTGATGTCGCCAGCGTCATTGCGCAATTCGCGCACGAGCAGGCGCACGAGGTGGCCGACCTCGAGTATTTCGAGGACCTGGTGCGCGGCGTCATGCAGCATCACGCCGACCTGGACGCGGCGTTGCTGCCGTTCGTCGATCGCGAAGTGGCGCAGGTCGACCCGATCGAGCGCGCAGTGTTGCGACTCGCGGCCTACGAGCTGCGGCATCGGCTCGACGTGCCATATCGCGTGGTGATCAACGAGGCCATCGAGATTGTGAAACGCTTCGGCGCCGAGCACGGCCACACCTATGTCAACGGCGTGCTCGATCCGGCCGCGGTCGAGTGGCGTGGGGCCGAAGTCCAGGCGGCCAGGAAGATCTGAACAGCGTCGCATGCATGTGTTCATCACGCGCAGCGGCGCGTTGGAGTCCATCGTGACCCAAAGTCCCCGTGGCGCGGCAGAATTCGACCTGATCGCGCGGATCCGTGCACGCGTTGATATTCGCGTTGATACTCGCGATGATGTCGTCCTGGGTATCGGTGACGATGCCGCGTTGCTGCAGGTTCCCGGCGGCAAGCTGCTGGTCGTTGCGACCGACACGCTCAACAATGGCGTGCACTTTCCCGAAGAGACTGCCGCTGCCGACGTCGGCTGGAAGGCGCTCGCTGTCAACTTGTCCGATCTCGCGGCGATGGGCGCGCAGCCGGCGTGGTGCACGTTGTCGTTGTCGCTGCCGGATGCGAATGCGGCATGGCTCGATGCTTTCCTCGACGGTTTTCTTGCACTGGCGAATCGTCATCGCGTCGCGCTGGTAGGCGGCGACACGACGCGCGGGCCGTTGTCGATTTGCGTGACGGCGCATGGCTTCGTCGATGCGGCCAAGACGCTTCGCCGTGATGCCGCGCAAATGGGCGACGACATCTGGGTGACGGGGACGCTCGGCGATGCCGCGGCGGCATTGGTGCAGTGGCGATCGGGACAGGGCATCGATCCATGGTTGCGCAAAAGACTCGAGCGCCCGACGCCACGCATCGAGGCGGGTCTCGCGCTTGCCGACCTTGCGCATGCCTGCATCGATGTTTCCGATGGCTTGCTGGCCGATCTTGGTCATGTCTGCATGGCAAGCCGCGTCGCCGCTGAAGTTGATCTCCATGCACTGCCGTCTTCCGACGCATTGCTGTCACTGTTCGACGCCGGGCAACGACAGCGGATGCAGGCCGGTGGTGGCGATGACTACGAGTTGTGTTTCACGGCTCCGACATTAGCGCGCGTGGAAATTGCCGAAGCCGCGAACCAATGCAATATCGCGATGGCGCGCATCGGACGCATCGTCAAAGGTGAAGGCGTACGTGTGTTGCTGGCTGACGGCAGCGATTGGGCGTCCCTGGACGCAGGCTATGTCCACTTCGCATGACGGTTGCTTGGCATCGCGAGTCAAGCAGACATCCGTTTCCTTACACGCCAGCCTCAACCATCATCCGCGCGGAACGCATCGCGCAGCCAGTGCAGGCGCGGGGCCTGCGGGTCGCCGTCGGCTTCGATCACGTCGAAGCGGCAGGCCGTGTTGGCGAATTCGCGATGCAGGACGAGGAACTGTTGTGCGGCGTGCACCAGCTTGCGGCGTTTGCCGGCGGTGATCGACGCCGCGCCGCCTCCGAATCCGGCGTGGCGGCGATAGCGCACCTCGACGAACACCAGCGTGCTGCCCGTGCGCGCGTGGCCCCCGGGGCGGCCGCTATTTAACCGGGCGACGTCGAACCTGCCGTCATCAAACCTGCCGTCATCAAACCGGCCGTCATCAAACATGACCAGATCAAGCTCACCGCCGCGATAGTTCGCATTCGCCGCCACTTCGCGCAATCCCTCGCGTTTCAGATAGGCAAGCGCCGCGGCCTCGACCTCTGCGCCGCGTGCGCGCGTATCGACGTTGGAAATAACCTTCAGCCGCCGCTGCCCGACAACGGCATCGCCACGCCACCGCTGAACGTGGACCACGCCGGCGTACGCATCACGTTGCCGAAGCCGTCGATGCGCAAATCGCCGGTTGCGCCTTGCACCTGCGCGTCGGAACCCGTTGCCAG
>JBBJNO010000157.1:3007-6295 GCA_037720875.1 Luteimonas sp.
AGGCGTTCGAGGTAGGCGGTGATCAGCCACGCGTCGTAGCCGAAGGCGAACAGCCGCGCCGCGGGCCCGCGTGCGGTGGGCAATGTGTGGCCGGTGGTGCTGGCGGCAGGCAGGCCCGATGCACCGCGTGCGCTCCACGCGTCGCTGGGGCAGAGGATGCCGTCCAGGACGCGATCCTGTTCCGCCTTGCCGGTGCCGGACATCAATTGCGATGTCGCCACGCGCGGTTTGCCGTTCAAGCCTGCGGCCGACAGCATCGGCACGGCGGCACGTGCCTGCGAGGCTTTCACCGCGAGGAAAACGGCATCGATGCCGCCTTCCTTCGCCGCCGCGGCTTGCAGTGCGGGCAACAGGCCATCGGCCTTGTCGGTCGCCGTCAATGCATCGACCACCACCCCACCGCGCTCGCCGAAACGCTCACGGAACGCCGTGACGGCGCGGCGCATGCTGGCGTCATCGCCGCTCAACACCAGCACGCGGCGTGCGTTACGGCCAATCAGGTACTCGGCCGCGGAAATAGCTTCGTCTTCCGGCGCCAGCGAGAAACTCGCCGTGCCCGCGGGCGGCGACGCGTTGCCGCGATTCAACGCCAGCATCGGCACCGAGAGGTCGCCCTGGTTGAACAAGGCGTTGACTTCGTCGCGACCGAGCGGCCCGACCACGAAATCGTTGCCTTCGGCAGCGGCGCGACCGTAGGCCGCCACCGCACCCCCGGCCGTGCCGGCGGTGTCATAGAACTGGATTTCCGGACGCGTGCGGCGCTCGCCGTAGTAACCCGCGAGCAGACCATCGCGGACCGGCGCGGCGGCGGTGGCCAGGCTGCCCGACAGCGGCAGCAGCACCGCAAGTTTCAGCGGCGGACGATAGCCGTCGCGATCGGCCGGCGGGCGATTGCCGGCATCGAAACGCCATTGCGCGCCGCGATCGAATGGTCGCGGCAGCGGCAGCCCACGACGCAACAGCGCACGGCCGGCGAAGGCGTACAAGGGATCGCCGGGAGCAAGCGCCGCGGTATTGCCGGACAGGGTTGCATTGTCCAGGCCCGACAGCAGACGCTCGATCTGACGCGCGTTGTCGATCCTGGCCTGGCCGCTCAAGGCAGCGTCACTGGCCGCGAGGCCCTTCGCCTGGGCGAATGCGGGATCGAGGGATTGAACCGGCCGGCTCTCGGCGGGCCGCTCGCTGACCTGCACGGCGGAACAGCCCGCGAACGCCATCGCGACGGCGAGGACAATGAAAATCCGTTTGATCATCTGGGACATCGGCTTGTGGGTCATCTGCTGGAAGTGGGGCGGTGAGAGGGCACTGCGACTAGGATGATTCTACCCGCGCCGCCTGCAGAGAGATGATGCGAACCACCCTGACCCGAACCGACGCGCCACCGCCCGCCACGCGCCCGACCGGCACCCTGTTCATCGTCGCCACCCCCATCGGCAACCTCGGCGACCTGAGCCCGCGCGCGCTGGACACCTTGCGCGGTGTCGCCGCCATCTGCGCCGAGGACACGCGGCACACGCGGCAGTTGCTGGGACATTTCGGTGTCGACAAGCCGCTGCTGGCGTTGCACGAGCACAACGAATCCGACGTCGCCGACAAGCTGGTCGCGCGATTGCTCGGCGGCGACGCGCTGGCGCTGGTCAGCGATGCCGGCACGCCACTGGTCAGCGATCCGGGTTATCGACTGGTGCGCGCGGCGCGTGCGGCCGGCATCAAGGTGAGCCCGATTCCCGGCGCGAGCGCATTGATCGCGGCGATGTCGGTGGCGGGGTTGCCGAGCGATCGTTTTGTGTTCGAAGGTTTTTTGCCCGCGAAGGCATCGGCGCGACGCGAACGTCTTGCAACCCTCGCCAGCGAGCCGCGCACGCTGGTGTTCTACGAATCGTCGCACCGCATCGAAGATGCGCTTGCCGATTTCGTGGCGCTGTTCGGTGAAGGCCGACGTGCCGTGCTGGCGCGTGAACTGACGAAGCTGTTCGAGACCGTGCTCGATGGCACGCTTGCCGAACTGGTTGCGCGCGTAGGTGCGGACGACAACCAGCGCAAGGGTGAGTTCGTGGTGCTGGTCGAGGGCGCGGGCGAGGATGCTGACGCCAAGGTCGCTGAAGGGCGGCGGTTGTATGCGACGCTTGCCGGCCATCTCCCACCGTCGACCGCCGCCAAGCTTGCAGCCGAGTTGAGCGGCGCGCCTCGCAAAGCGCTATACGGCGCCAGATCCCACTCCACCAACCCCCATTCCGCCACCCCCCATTCCCCCAACCCAAAGGAAGATTGAATGTCGTCGAAAAGATTGAGCATGGCCGCGTTGCTGATCCTCGTCATGGCCTTCACGACGGGCTGCATCAGCGGAAAGGTACGTAGCCAGGACCTGGTCAGGTCCAGTCCGTCTGCGCCGCTGGACGTGGCCGCGGCGCGCGCGGCGTTGCCCGGCTACACGGTGGCAGACCGGCGCATATCGATGGCCGATGGTGTGAAGTTGTACGCGGTGGCCTTCACCCGCCCCGATGCGCGCGCCACGGTGCTGTACTTCGGCGGCAACGGCTACAAGGTCGGGCTGTTCGGGATTCCGACGGTGAAGAATCTCGGGGCCGCTCCGGTCAACGTGGTGCTGGTCGACCATCGAGGCTATGGCGCCAGCGAGGGCTCGCCGACGCTGGAGGCGATGTTCGCCGATGCGCCCCAGGTCTACGACGCGGTGCACGCCTGGCCCGAACTCGGCGGCCGCCCGCTGATCGTGCACGGCCAGTCCATCGGCAGTTTCATGGCCGGCACCGTGGCACGGCAACGCACACTGGATGGGCTGGTCCTGGAAAGTTCGATGACCACCGGCGAGGCCTGGGGTCAGATGTACGAGGACCATTGGATGGTGCGACGCGTCGAGGTGGAGGGGTCGCTGCGGGAAGCCGGCAACCTGCCGGTGATGCGCACCCTCGACGAACCCCTGCTTGTGCTGGTCGGCGCCAACGACAAGGCCACGCCGCCGAAATACTCCCGCGAGCTGTTCGAGGCCGCCGCCGTGCCGGCCGCGCGCAAGCGTCTGGTGGTGATGGCAGGCCGCGGTCACAACGAGTCACCGCCGATCCCGGCTTCGCCGCGGTGTACAGCAGCTTCATCGACCTGCTGCAGGAGGCTCCGGCTGGTTCCAAGTGATGCGACAATGCCCGCGGCGGAGTCGGCCAGACAGTCGCGTCATCCATCAACTTGTTGGTGGATGCCGAGGAAAGTCCGGGCTCCACAGGGCACGGTGCCAGGTAACGCCTGGGCGGCGCGAGCCGACGGAAAGTGCAACAG
>JBBJNO010000158.1:0-6221 GCA_037720875.1 Luteimonas sp.
GCTCTTGTTTCCGCGTCCAGGCCAAAGAGCTCGCGGCTGAAGCCGCTCCTACCAAAAACTCCTGCCACAGAAACGCTTCCACAATCAAAGCGCTCACGTCCGACTCATCGACATTGCCTATCCTTCGCGCGTGACCGATACACGCGACGCCAAGCGACGGATCGAGCCCGGTTTCGGCTGGCTGGACGGGGTCGACTTCCGCAAACCGAAAGCTCCCGATCCATCGCGTCCATCGCGCCCATCGCGCAAGCGCATCCCGACGCGATGGCTGCTCTGGACGGGCATCGCGATCGTGCTCATCGCCCTGTTGCTGACGGTGTTTGCCAGACCGCTCGCCGACCGGCTGTATCCCGAACCGCGCGCGCAGGCGCTGCGGCAACAGGCAGCGTTGGCACTGGCGCAGGGTCGGCTGACCGCAGCCGATGGCAGCGGTGCCCGCGAACTCTACGAAGCCGCCCAGGCACTGGATCCGGATCGCAACGATGCGATGCAGGGCCTGATGCGCGTGGCCGAGGCCGCCATGGTGCAGGCGCGCGCGGCGGTGACGCATAACCGTTTCGAGGACGCGCATCGTGCGTTGCAGCTGGCGCGCGACCTGTCGGCGCCGCGCAGCAGGACTGATGCCATCGCGACCGCGCTGCGCAAGCGCGAAGCCGAGCATGCGGACATCGGCAAGCTGATGGCCACGGCCACCGCCGCGCATCGCGTCGGCAAACTCGACGGCACCGACACGGCCGCGCTGCCGCTGTACAAGCGCGTCATCGCACTGGAACCAGCACATGAGCAGGCGCTGGAAGGCCGCGAGGACGCGCTCGCCGACTTGTTGCAACAGGCGCAGGCAAGTTTGCAGGGCGGCAATCTCGTGGAAGCGGCGACAACGGTGCAGCGCGTGCGCGGGTTCGATGCGGGACATGTCGGATTGCCGGAAGTGCAGGCGCAGCTCTCGCGCGCAGCGGAGCAGGAAAAACGGCGTGCGACGCGCGCGCTGCAGCGGAATCGTCCGCAGGTCGCACTCGATGCGTGGCGCGCGGTATTGCAGGCGTTTCCGGACGATGCCGACGCGCTTGCCGGCATCGAGCGCACCGGCGTGCATTACGCGCGTCAAGCCGAGCGCATGGCCTCCGATTTCCGCTTTGTCGAAGCGGAGTCGGCGCTGCTCAATGCACGCGAGATCATCCCGCAAGCGGCCGTGGTACGCACTGCGCAAGCGCACCTGCAACGCGTCCGGCGCCTGCAATCACGCACCGCGACCGCGTCGCCATCGCGCGGACAGCAGCAACGAGTGGCACGCCTGCTGGCCGAAGCCGCCGAAGCCGAAGCGCGCGGGGATTGGCTCACGCCGCCTGGCGACAGTGCTTACGACAAACTGCGCGCCGCACAATCGCTTGCGCCGTCCAACGCCCAGGTCAAGCGCGCCGCCGCGCGCGTGCTACCCGCTGCCCGTCGTTGTTATGACGATGAATTGCGCAGCAACCGGCTGCGACGTGCCAGCGTCTGCCTGGACGCATGGCAGCAACTGGCGCCGGCCGACCCGCGCATCGCCGATGCGAAACACCGGTTGGCGCAGCGCTGGATCGCGGTCGGCGCCGAACGTCTCGGCGCGGGCGAAATCGCCTTCGCGACGCAGGCATTGGCGAGTGCCCAGGCGCTGGATCCGAAGGCGGAAGGGCTGCAGGAGTTTTCCGAGCGGGTCAACACCGCATCGGGAAGTGGGGACACACCGTTGTAGGCGCCGCTTGTGTGGGGAGGGCTTCAAGCCCCGACATCCCTCGGCAAAACCGCGTCTGATGCCGATGATCCACCGACGTGGTCTCGGACAATCCCGGCGTCGGGGCTGAAGCCCCTCCCACAAAACCTCAGTCGGGGAAAAACACGCGCTGCACCACATCCCGCGCGGCATCCAGTGAGAAATAGCGCGACACATTGTCGAGGCCATTGCATGACAGCTGCGCCCACAACGCCTCGTCGCAATACAAACGCACTACCGCATCCGCGAATGCATCGGCCGTATCGGCAACCAGCACATCATGCCCATCGCGCAAATGCATGCCTTCCACCGCGCACGACGTCGCCACCACCGGCTGGCCATGCGCCATGCTCATGTTGATCTTGCCCTTGACGCCGGCGCCATAGCGCAATGGCGCCAACGCGATGCGCGCGCCGTCCATGTAGGGCGCGATGTCGGTGACGTGCCCATGCACGATGACGCCCGGGTGCGAGGCCAAGGCGAGCACCACAGGCGGTGCGTGGTGACCGATGCAGTGGAACGTCACGTCCGGCAACTGTCGGCGCATCAACGGGAACACCGATTCGACGAACCAGCACACCGCATCGACGTTCGGCGGATGCCGAAAGCCACCAACGAAGACCAGATCCTGACGTTGCGCGAAGGATTGCCCGGACCCTGCAAGCTGGTGCAGGTTGGACAACACTTCCACGTTCGCCGCCGGCGCATCGGTGGCCAGCAAGGCGTGCTCCGATTCGCTGACCACCAGCGTGACATCGGACCGCGCGATGACATCAAGTTCGCGCGTGCGAGTCTTCAGGGCGGCACGCTGCAACGCACTGTCGCCGGCCAGTTCCGCGCCGCGCATCTCGCGCAGGTAATGCAGGTCGACCGTGTCGAAGACGAGCCTGGCCTGCGGCGCGTGGGTGCGGATGAGGTCGATGAACTCGCTGGCGACGTAATGCCGGCACAGCATGATCGTGTCGAAACGCGCACCGTGCTCGCGCAGCCAGGCGGGTGCACGTTGTGCGTGCGGTGCGTGCCAGGCCTCGACGCCGAGTTGCTGCAACGCTTCGGTATAAGCGCCCGCATGACTGCGGTTTGACGGCAGGAACACGACATGCGCGCCTTGCTCGCGCAGCAGCCGCATCAGGTTGACCAACCGCAGCGATCCGGAATCGTGATCGGGATGCGGCGTCAGCGCATCGATGATCAGGATTTGCGGTTGCTTGGCGTGCAGCAGAGCCGGTGCCGGCGTGTGTCCCGCTACTGGCTGCGAAGACAATGCCGAGGCCCATTTTTCCCTGAAAATCTGCTGGTTGCGTATCTGGTACGCCTTGACGCCGCTGCCGGTGTCGCTGCCCGCCGTCGCGCCCTCGACATGCACCACGCGCGCCTCGGGTTGATAGACGACGCGACGCCCTGCAGCGCGCACCGCGAAGGCCAGGTCGGTGTCTTCGTAATAGGCCGGTGCATAACGTGGGTCGAAACCACCGAGCGCGCGAAACAAGGCCGCCGGAATCGCAATCGCCGCGCCCGAGCAATAGTCCGCATCGCGCACATAGGCGTAGCGCGGGTCCTCGCGGGATCCGAACTTGCCGTAGTTCCAGCCCGAGCCATCGGCGAACACCACGCCGCCGGCTTCCTGCAAGCGGCCATCGGGATACAGCAACTGCGCGCCGGCCAGCCCGGTGCGCGGATGTTCGTCGAAGGTGCGCAGCAGCGCGTCCAGCCAGCCCGGCTGCGGCACGGTGTCGTTGTTGAGGAACACCAGGTATTCGCCGCGCGCCAACGCCGCGCCGTCGTTGCAGGCCTTGATGAAACCGCCGTTCTCGCTGCGCACGTGATAGCGCAGGCCCGCGACGCGCGGCAGGCAATTGGCGGTGGCGTCGTTCGAGCCATCATCGACGACGATGATTTCGCAGGATGCAGACGGTGGGTGCTCCGCCAATGTGCGCAGGCAACGCAGCGTGTGCTCGAACTGGTTGAACACCGGGATGATGATGCTCACAGCGACGATGCCCGCCACCGGCGTCTCGCTGCTCGGCAAGGCAAACGGTGCGAAGGGCGCATCGGCGGGGAAATACAACGCGGCGCGTTGTGCGTGCGAGGCGCGCTGCATCTGCGCAGTCACGCGGCCCCAGCTCGCGCGCCAGCCGCGTGTGCGCAGGCTCAGCAGTCCGCGATGGATCAGGCCCATGCTGCGATCGAATAAAAACCGCGCATCGGCCATCGAAAACGACATGCTGGTGGAACTCCGGCTGACTGGTCGGGTCTGCGGTGGGACGAGGGCCGATGACGGCTACGCTAGACTCCGCAATGCGCACATTGTCGCATCCCCCGTGAGCCCGCCGATGCAGGCTCGAGTTCTGAATAAAAGGGCTAGGCTGTCCGCAAAAACACCAAAGATTCAAACGAAAGCATTTGGCTCGTCATTCCCGCGACAGCTTGAACCCATGCCCATACATTTCCAGATCGTGAGGATTGCTCTGCGGAAGATTTCCCGGCATGGGTTCAAGCCTTCGCGGGAATGACAAGCAAAAAAAGCGCTCTCAATCCGAAACCTGTCTTTTATTCAGATCTCCTTTATGGCCCGCATCGATTACGACGAAGACGATCAATACGACGATGACGACATCGGTGCGCCCGACTGGCGCCGTCGCTTGCTCACATGGGGGCTTGCCATCGCCGGGCTGGGGCTGGGTTTCCTGATCCCGTACATGCTGTATCTCAATCACCAGGTCGGGCAACGCTTCGGCCAGTTGCAATGGCAGTTGCCGACCCGCGTCTATGCGCGCCCGCTGGCGTTGCAGCCAGGCATGGCGATGGATGTGCAGACGCTCAAGACCGAACTCGACGCCGCCGCGTACCGCGATGACGGCGCCGGCGTGCGCCCCGGCAGCTACACGCGTGACGGCGGCCGGTTCCTGATCGCCAGCCGCGGCTTCCACGATATCGATGGTGCCGTCGCGCCGCGCCGTGTCGATGTCACGCTGTCGGGTGGGCGTGTTGCAACCGTGCGCGATGCCGCGCGCAAGCAGAACCTGCGCATGGTCAAGCTCGACGCCGCGCGCATCGCCACCCTGTACGGGCAGAAGCAGGAAGAGCGCCGGCTGGTCAGCCTCGATGAAGTCCCGGAGCAACTGGTCACCGGATTGCAGGCGGTCGAGGATCGCGATTTCGCGCGCCACCACGGCATCGACATCAGCGGCATGGCGCGTGCGCTGTTCGTCAACGTCAAGTCCGGCCAGGCCAAGCAGGGCGCGAGTACGTTGACCCAGCAGCTGGCGCGGAGTGGCCTGCTCGGCATCGGCAAGGAACAGACGTTCAAGCGCAAGTTCAACGAGATCCTCTACGCGATGCTGATCGAGGCGCGCTACGACAAGCGCACCATCCTGGAAGCCTATTTCAATCAGGTCTATCTCGGTCAACGCGGCGCACAGGCCATCCACGGCGTCGCGGCGGCCTCGGAGTTCTGGTTCGGTCGCGACCTGCGCGATCTCAGCACCGAGCAGATCGCGTTGCTGATCGGCATCGTGCGCGGCCCGTCGCATTACGATCCGCGCCGCAATCCGGAGCGCGCCAAGCAACGGCGCGACTTCGTGCTGGGGGAGATGCACGAGACAAACTTGATCAATGACATCGAACTGCAGCGCGCGCTGAAAGCACCACTCGGAGTCACCAAGACCGCGGGCGGCGCCGCGCCGAATCGTTTTCCCGCCTATGTCGACCTGGTACGCCGGCAACTGGGGCGTGACTATCCCGCTGATGCACTGCAGGGCGCGGGACTGAGCGTGATGACCGGCATGTCGCCGGCCGCGCAGGCGTATGCGGAAGGCGCCGTCACCAAGACCTTGAAAGCGCTGTATCGCAAACGCGGCCCTGAGCTGCAATCGGGACTGGTGATGACCGACGTGCACAGTGGCGAGGTCGTCGCCGTGGTCGGTAGCCGCGACGTCGCCAATCCAGGGTTCAATCGCGCGGTCGAGGCGCACCGCCCGGTTGGCTCGTTGCTCAAGCCCTTCGTGTACCTGCTGGCGTTGGCGCAGCCCGGCAAGTATTCGCTGGCGAGCTGGGTCGATGATTCACCCGTCACCATCAAGCTCGACCAGCGCAAGCGCTGGAATCCCGGCAACTCCGACGGGCGCAGCCACGGCACGGTGCGCTTGATCGATGCGCTGGCGCAGTCCTACAACCAGGCCACCGTGCGCGTCGGCATGCAGGTGGGGCCGGAACGCCTCGCCGACCTGATCCGCACGCTGGCCGGCATCACCGCCACGCCCAATCCGTCGCTGATCCTGGGGTCGGTCGACCAGAGCCCGTACGCCATGGCGCAGCTGTACCAGTTCCTCGCCAGCGGTGGCGAAATCCAGCCGCTGCACGCGGTGCGCGGCGTGCTCGATCCCGATGGCAACGCCCTCAACCGCTACGACAAGGTGCCCGCACCGGCGCAGGATGGCGATGCGGTCGCGGCGCGATTGGTGACTGCGGCCCT
>JBBJNO010000159.1:0-6196 GCA_037720875.1 Luteimonas sp.
CGCCGCGTGGAGATCGATGCCCGTACTGCCGCGGGCGGACCGATGCGTGCCGACCTCATCGCCCGCGCGACGGGGCCGGCGCGTGTCATCGACGCTCGCTGGGAGGGTGAGCTGCCCGCCGGGCTGTACGAACTGCACAGCGCGGCCGCCGGCACGGTTGACGTGCGCGACTCGGAATCCGGCGATCCGCTCGTGCCTGACGGGCTGCGGCCGCGATTCCATGTCGCCGGGCCGTCCGGCGCCCTGCGCTACCGCCTGTATGCGGTAGCGGGCCAGGTGCCGGCCATCCGGCTGTCGCTGCGCGCGCAGATGGCGTCCAGCGTCGCGACGCTCACCTTCACCGACGCGCAGGGCGTCGCGCTCGCATCGCGCAGCGTCGTCGTGCCGTGGATCGCGTCCGCGTTCGATCGACCGGCCGACGCACTGGACCGCCCCGCCGCCGAGGCGAAGCGCGTCGACCTGCAGCCCCCGCCTGCCGCGCGGGAACTCCGCGTGTCAGCGGACGGCGCGTTGCTGATCACGGCGTCGACCACGCTTCCCGCGCGCGCCGGACTGCCGGTCGACCCGCGCCATCGCTGGTTCTCGTTCTTTCCGGCCATCGACCCGCGCAGCCCGCTGTCGCAGGGCGTGGTGATCGTCCAGCAGCCCAGGCGCAGGGGCGACGCGCCCGCGACGCCGGTTGCAGCGAGCGCGGCGAACGTTGCCACCGACTCACCGCAGCGGCGCGCAGCCCCGCGTCGTCCCGCACTGCGTTTGCGCCCCGAACGCGGCAAACTCGAACGCGGCAAACTCGAACGCGATGAATGATCGACATGCACGATTCCGTTTTCTTGCCGTCGCCAGCGCCGTCATGCTGACCCTCGCCGGCTGCGCCACCGACCGCGGCTCCGAGCTCGAACGCTGGATGCGCCGCGGCTACAGCGAGTACTACCGCGTGCCGGCCGAGGAGGAGCGGGCGCGCCTCGCCCATGGATTTGCAAGTGGGTTCGCGAGCGGGTTCGCGGTGCAGGATGCGATGCCGTGGCGCCAGCTGGGCTATGTCGACGCGCACATCGACGGCAGCCTGGCGCTGCGCGAAGCGACGCCGGCCTTCCGCGGCTGGGGCGCCTACGCCTTTCGCCTCGGCGGCGGTCGGCGCCTGGTCCTGCAGGCACCGCATTCGGAGAGCGACATCGGCACGGCGAGGATCGGTCTGGGCCTCTACGCACATGCGCTCGGCCGGGCCGTCGCGTTGAATTCGGCGCACCGGTCGCTGCCGGATGCCGACCAGGCAGGCGCGGCCGACACGCCGTTCGTGATGTTCACCCAGGAGGCCCTTCGCGCCGGGCCGGATACCCTCGTCGTGCAGCTGCACGGTTTCGGCGAGGCAACGGCGCGCAAGTACGGACTCACGGGCGATACGATGGTGGCGAGCAACGCAACGCGCGAACCCGATCCCGCGCTGCGCGCCTTCGCCAACTGCGCTCGCGTTGCAGGCATCGACGTGCGCCTGTTCCCCGAGGAGGCCGCCTATCCCGGCGGCACCCGCAATGCGGTCGGCCGGCTCGTCCGGCATTACCCCGAGGCCCGCTTCATGCACCTGGAAATGGGCGTCTCGCTGCGCGCCTCGCTGGTCCGCGAACCGTCACGGCTGCAGGCGTTTGCCGCATGCCTGTGACGCCCCGCTTTCCGCGCCTGCGCCCGCTCGCCGCTGTGCTGTTCGGCGTCTGCACCGGCGTGCAGGGACAGACGCTGCCACGGCGCGACAACCTCGAGACGGCGCTGCATGGCCGCGTCCACCACGATGCGCGGCGCGACCGTGACGTGGTCTCCCTCGCCCCCGGCACCAGTGCGGTGCTCCCCGCCGACGGCGGCGCACTCGCGGACCTCGAGCTTCTCGACGGCGGCATGCCGTCACCGTGGTCCAGCGAGGGCGGCGCGCTGTTCGTGCGGCGTGCCACGCAGGCGATCGGTGAACGCCACGCCGTGTTCGATACCGGCGTGCTGGGGCCCCGCTGGCTGCGCCTCGATGCTTCGGCGTCAGGCAGCCGCGCGATCGTGCATATGCGTTCCGACGGCACGCATGGCGGCGAGGATCCGTGGCAGGTTGCACTACCCGCGCACGCGGTGGCCGTCGAACGCCGCCGCGCGGAGTCGGTCGACCACGTTGTCCCGTTCGGCAACGATGCCGGACACGCCTTCGACGTCCGTGGCCGCCGCAGCCTCCGCCTCGATGTCTGGCGCGCGCAGGCGCCGCGCCTGCTTCCCCCGGATGCGAGCTGGCTGCATGTAGAAGCCGATGGCCGCGTGGTCTTCGACGGCCGCCCGCCGACGCCGCCGCTGCGCGAGCAGGCCGCCACGACGGGCGGATGCGAACGCGTGCTGGATCTTGCGGGCCGTGTGCGCATCGACCTGCCCGGCGATACCCGCGAACTCACCGTGCGCGGCGAGCCCGGCACGTGGCTGAAGGTACTCGCGCCGCTGCCCGGGTCACCCGAAAGCGCGCTGCCGGTCGCGAGCGACCCGGGGCTCGACCGCATCGTGCAGCGACCCGGCGAGCCGCTCGACGCAGCCTTCAACCGCGCACTGTCGCGCATGCCGTCGAGCGAATCCGAGGTTTTCCTCGGCCGGTTCTCGTACTTCCGCGATGTCGCGGTGCGCCCGGCTGCACCCAGCAGCCTCGACACCCGGAGCTGGCGCGCACGCTTTCCGGACAGGGCCCAGCGATGGCACCCGGCGACCAATCGGCCTGCCGATGAATCGCCAACGATCGATGCGACCACGTTCAACTGGTTGCCCGCCGGCGCCACCTGGCATGTGGACGTGCCAGCGGTGCACGCCCCGGCCCTGCTGCGCGTTTCGGTCGCGCATGCGAGCGCGAACCTGCAAACCGTCCGCCTCCGCCTCCGCCAGTCCGGCCGCCGCGCTGATGACGTCGAGCTCGATCCGCGGGTCGTACGCGCGCTCGGCGATGCAAGCGCGGAGGCCGACGCGCTGCTCGCGGTCGATCCCTCGGGCGAAGCCATCGTCGATGCGTCGCGGGCACAGTTCGTCATCGAGGATGCGAGGCAACCTTTGCAATTGGACAACACGGGCGCGCAGGGTGCGTGGATCGCCGTCGAACGCCGAGTGCCGGCGTACCGGCGACTTTCCGACGACGCATTGGCCGCGTCGATCCTGCCGGCGGAACGCCTGCGCAGGGCGCTGCTCGTCGTGCCGGCGTCCGCAGCCATCGACCAGTTCGACGACCCGTCGGCCACGCGCGCCATTGCCGCGGCGCGGAACCTGTTGCTGGCCCGCGCCCGTGCATTCGGGGACGACCCCTGCGTTTCCGGCGCGACGTCGAACGGCGACGGGCTGGCGCAGGCGCTCGCTGCATTCTCGGCGGCCGTTCCCTCCGACCCGGTACTGGCCCGGTGCGCGGCCCTGCGCGCGGCCGCGATCGCGCCGGCGGACCGCGCCGCGATCGCGTCGCTGGAAGCGTGGTCCGCAGCCCAGCAGCGGCCCGACCTGCTGACCGGCTTCCTGGCCTGGTCGTTGCGGCGCGATGGCCATGCAGATGACACGTCGATCTGGCAGCGGCTCGCTGCGTCGCTCGATGCGGAGGACGAATACACCGCGGCCACGCTCGCGCATCGCGCGGCGGGAATCGATGCAGCCGTCGCGCCAGCGGATCAGACCACGCTTGCGGCGACCCGCTCGGCCGGCGACGTGTGGCTGAAAACCATGAGGCAGTCCGAAGTCGGCTATGCGCTGGCCGGGAGCGCACCCGCCACGTGGGTGTTCCCCGCGCCCGGTGACTACCGGCTGGAACTGCGCCGGTTCAACGGGGAACCCGGCCCGCAATGGATCAGCCTGCGCAGTGGCGCGATGGCGTGGCGGACCGCACTGCCATCCGTCGACGCATCACGCACGGACCTGCGCGATGTCGCCTCGGGCGCAGCGCCGGGTCCGGCGGTGGTGGTCGACTTCCACGTGCCGCAAGGCGGCGTCGTGCTCGAGGTCGAAGGGGATGCGCCGGCCATTGCGCGCGTCGAATCGGCGCAGGCGTTGCAGCGCCGGGACGCGCTACCGGTCCCGGCCTCTCACACGCTCGACGTGCATGCACGCGCGGCTGACGGCTGCCGTGTGCAGGCCATCGCGGTGCCGCTGCCCATCGCCGAGCCGGGCAAACCCGCCCCCGCGCCGCTCGTCGCCGCATCCATCCAACCCGCGGCGGGCGCGGCGCTGCTGTCGGTGCTGCCGTTGACGCCCGCGACCGATGCGGCTGCACTCGCCCTCGATGCGCTCTGGCGCATGGACCACGGTGACGAGGCCGGCGCCGCGATCGCGGCATCGCGTGCGCTGCTGCTTCGCGAGCAGGCCCCTTCGCGCGCCGAACCCGCCTTTGACATGCTCGACGACCGCATTGCGTGGGAGCACGTCGACCCGGTCGCGGGCGGCGGGCGCGTACTGCGCGCGCTTGCAGACGGGCATCCGGTCAGCCCGCGGGCCGCGCTGCGTCAGCGACTCGCCGGGGCGTCGGCCGCGGATCGTTTCGTCCTCCGGCCTGACCAGGGCTGGGTGCTGGAGGGCCTGGCGCCGCATCAGCGGGTGGGACTGGTTTTCGAGCAGCGTGCGGCGCTGCCCGGGGCGAGCGTGGACGTTCGCCTGACCGACGGAGCGCGGCATGCACTCGGCAATGGCCAGCGCTGGAAGGTGACGGATACCGCCGACGCGGCGGGCGCGCTGCACCTGCACGTCGGCCCCGCGCTGCCGGGCACGTTCCTGATGCTCGCTGTCCTCGACGCCCAGGGCGCGCCCCTCGACGCCACCCACGGCGTGGCCTATGAGCGAACGCCGGTTTCGATCCGCCTCGATCGCCCCAGCCTGCTGCGAATCAGCGAATGGGCGGGCACGCGCGGCACGATCCGGACGCAATGGGTCGATACCGCGGGCAACACCACGATCACTCCGCAGGCCATCCCGGGCGCAGCGGTGCGAATCAGCCGACTGGTGGTCGCCCCGGCGCCGCCGGCACCGCCGCCTGCGGTAGTCGCCGAGCCGCGAGCACCAGAGCCAGCATCCACGTACGACTACATCCCGTCCGCGATGCAGGCCTCCACTTGGCCGCGGGCATGGCCCGACTCGGGCGGCGAGGACAGCACGTGGGGCTTCGTCGCCGCGCGCCGGCAACGGATCGACAGCGACGACCCCGGCAGCGAGGCGGAGCACTTCGGCGAATTCGCCTGGCGCGCGCGCTACGGCATCGGCGATTTGCCCGTCTGGGGTCGTGCCGAAGTGACGCTGCGCCGTCCCGATGCCGGCGCGACGGTATTCGGCGTCGAACACACACTTGAGTGGCGCCAGGCCGACGGCCCATGGGGCGCGACGCTGGACACTTCGGCCTGGACGCAGCGCGTCGACGCCCCGCTTTCGCGGCGTGCCAACTCGTTCAATGCGCGCGCGGCCGGGCTGTGGGAACGTAGCCGCGACGACCGCTGGCGCGACCGCTGGGAATTCGGCATCGCGACGCACCAACTCTCCCTGCACGACCGGACACGCCGGGAGACGGCCGCAATCGACAACGACGTCTACTCCCGCTATCGCGATACGCATCGCCATCAGCTCGATGCGTCGTATTCGCTGGCCTGGCGCGCGCGCTACGACACCGAATGGGTGGTCTCGGGCCGGGCGGTCGGCCGCGCCTCCGATCCAACAGACGTCGACAACGCGGGCGCGACGCTTGCATGGCGCTGGGCACGCAGCGGCTGGATGGCGAGCGCGAAATTCGACGCACGCCGCTATTTCACTGGCGATGCTCGGCTGCGCGCGTTTGATCGCGAACGCATCGATGCCGACGTCTCCCGCTTGTTCCTCGGCAACGACCAAGGCTGGCGCGTGCGCCTCCAGCTCGGGCGCGACCTCTCCGGCAACGGCACCTTCGGCGGACTTTCCGTTGAGTGGTTCGATCACGACGGGCGCGGGCTGCGTGACTTCGCGCCGTCCGAACTGTTCCTGCGCGGTGTCACCGAAACCGACCTGATCAATCCACGGTTACCACCCGACCCCGCCCCATGAGCCGCCTCACGCACATTGCCGCGCTGCTCGATCGCACCGTGCTTCCCATGTGGCGAAAGCTCGACGTGCGCGAGCGCGACGCGGTGGCCCGTGGCTTCATCGAGTGGCCCGGCGTGCGCCTGCCCTCGCGCGAGGACGACCCGACACTGTGGGAGCA
>JBBJNO010000160.1:0-6195 GCA_037720875.1 Luteimonas sp.
TGCCGACGGGGCATGTCGATCGCTTCGCGCGCGACGAGCTGATGCAGGCCGACGGTACCTTGTTGCCGCTCAATGCCGAGACACACCCCAACAGCTTCTTGCACCGTTCCGATCCGGACGATGTCGCCCGCGTCGAACATCTCACCTTCGTCTGCACCGCCGACCAGGACGACGCCGGCCCCAACAACCATTGGATGTCGCCCACCGACGCGCACGCGAAAATGGATGCGCTGTTCGCGGGCTGCATGCGCGGCCGCACGCTGTACGTGATCCCGTATTGCATGGGCCCGATCGATTCACCGCTGGCGCGTTGCGGCGTGGAGATCACCGACTCGCCCTATGTCGTCGCCAACATGCGGATCATGACGCGCATGGGCGCGGCCGCGCTGACACGCATCGAGCGCGAGGGCTCGTTCGTGCGCGGCCTGCATTCGATCGGCGAACTCGACCCCGAGCGTCGTTTCATCATGCACTTCCCCGAGGAACTCACGATCAAATCGTACGGCTCCGGCTACGGCGGCAACGCCTTGCTCGGCAAGAAATGCCACGCCTTGCGCATTGCCTCCCACCAGGCACGCACCGAAGGCTGGCTGGCCGAGCACATGCTGATCGTCGGCATCGAGAACCCGCAAGGTGAGATCCATTACATCGCCGCGGCCTTCCCTTCGGCCTGCGGGAAAACCAATTTGGCGATGCTGATTCCGCCGCACAGCTATCGCGAACAAGGCTGGAAAGTCTGGACCGTAGGCGACGACATCTGCTGGATGCGACCCGGCGCGGACGGGCGTCTGTACGCGATCAACCCGGAAGCGGGCTTCTTTGGCGTCGCGCCGGGCACGTCGGCGCAGTCGAATCCGAATGCGCTGCAATCGATCCAGAGCAACACCATCTTCACCAATGTCGGCGTGACCGACGACAACCAACCGTGGTGGGAAGGACTCGACGGCCGCGTGCCGGCGAAGGATTGGCAGGGACGACCTTACGACAAGGCCGGCGGCCCGGCCGCGCACCCGAACTCGCGTTTCACGGTCAGCGCCAGGCAGTGCCCCTCGTATTCGCCACATACCGAAGACCCGCAGGGCGTGCCGATCAGCGCGATCGTGTTCGGCGGCCGTCGCGCATCACTGGTGCCGCTGGTGTTCGAGGCGCGCGACTGGACGCATGGCGTGCTGATCGGCGCATCGATGGGCTCGGAAACCACCGCCGCCGCCACCGGCGCAGTCGGTGTCATGCGCCGCGACCCGATGGCCATGAAACCCTTCTGCGGCTACAACTTCGCTGACTACTTCGCCCACTGGCTGTCGTTCGACAAACCCGGCGCCAACCTGCCGAAGATCTTCCACGTCAACTGGTTCCGCAAAGGCGACGACGGCAAGTTCCTCTGGCCCGGCTTCGGCGACAACCTGCGGGTGATCGAGTGGATGATCGGGCGCGTCAAGGGTGAGGTAGGTGCGGTCGATACGCCGATTGGGGCGTTGCCGACCGCTGCTGATCTCGACCTGGATGGCATCGCACTTTCTCACGAAGCAAAAGGGAAGCTGTTCGGCTTCGACCACGCCGGCTGGCAGGTTGAGCTCGAATCTATTGGCAAGTACCTCGACGAGTACGGCCCAAGCATGCCGCAAGCGCTGAAGAACGAGCGGCAACGGATCGCCGCTGGTCTGAATTGAAGCGCAGCAGCGCAGCGTCGTAGCCGGTACGAGTACGAGTTTCGAGCCGATTCGGTTGTTGCCGAACTTGAACTGGCAATTCGGACTCGAACTCTTCTGGACGTAGTGCCCAGGAGTAGACTGAGATCAATGGCGGTCCCATTCAGCGCAACGGGAGAACGCTCACATGATGGCTTGGACACTGGTTGCGGCACTCCTGCTGGCTTCTCCCTCCGCTGGCGCCGAATCGCCGAGTTGGGAGCAAGTCGTCTTCGTGCCCCCGGAGGTGCGCGCCCAATTTGATGCGAAGATCCTGCAGCAGACGCGGATGCCCCATGAGCGCGCGCGGCGGATCGTGGAATTCATGCTCTCACCCGAGGGGTTGGCGCTCGAGTACGACGCAGCCAGCACGCTGACGGTCGCAGAGGCATTCGACGTTCGTCGAGGCAACTGCCTCACCCTCACTTTGGCCTTCGTGACACTGGCGCGCGAAGCCGGTCTTGACGCGTACGTGCAGGAGACAGATCAGCAGCTGGTGCAGCTGCGCGGGGAAACCATGGTGCTCTATTCCGGTCACGTCAATGTTGGAGTGCGCATCCACAGCCGACGTTACGTGATCGACTTCGACCGCAGCATCATCGCAACCTCCGAGCCACCGAGGAAGATCACCGATCGGCGGGCGCTCGCGCATTTCTACAACAATCGCGGCGCAGAATGGATGACGGTTAATGACCTAACAGTCGCTCGTTCGTACCTCGAGGCTGCCATCGCACTGCAGCCGGATTTCGTTCCCGCCTGGAACAACCTCGGCGTGCTGGAACTCCGGAGCGGCGATGCGCGGGCAGCCGAGCGCGCCTATCTCGCCGCATTGGAACGGAAGTGGGCATACGTACCGACTTTGTCCAACCTCACTGGTTTATACCGGCAGTCTGGCGAGGAAAAAAAACTGACCGAATACCAGCGCAGGCTGGATAAGGTGCAGCGGCTTGATCCGTTCAAGAATTTCATCCTCGGGCAACAACACGAGCACCAAGGTGACAACGCACAGGCGCTGGGGTATTACCAGCGCGCCGTTCGCCTGCATCACGACGAACCACAGTTTCATTTTGCGCTCGCGCGTATCTACGAGCGATTGGGGGATCATGTTCGCGCCGAACGCTCGCTGGAACGCGCGCGGAAGTCAAACGAAGGCGGCCGCACTCCTACGATCCTGGGTTACCGAGCCCCGCAGTGAGTGAAGTCGCTCGCTCTTTCAATGCGGCAGGCTTTCCAACGACAACCAACGGCACCGGCTCGATCAAGCTGCGCATTCAATCCTCCAGATTCGCCTTCAGGAACGCCGCGATCCGGTCGAGCATCAACGCGCGCGCATTGGAATCGGCCAAGCTGTGCTCAAGGCCCTCATAGACCACCAGCTCGCTCGGCTTGCCCGCCGAGCGCAGGCGGGCGTCCATTTTGCGCGATTGCTGGACGCCTACGTTGACATCCATGTCACCGTGGAACATCAGGACCGGCACTTTGATCTTCTCGACATTCTGCAGCGGCGAGCCCTCCACGATATGCGGGCCAGAGCCGATCTGCTCGGCGACATTGCGCGCGCTGGTGTAGTTCCGCGCTTCTTGTTTGATCAGGTCGAAATCGGTGGCCGGGGCGATCGCGACGATCGCCTTGAACAGATCGGGGTCGATCACCCCGGACTGGAGCGCCGCATAGCCGCCATACGACCATCCGACGATCGCGAGCTTTTTGGGATCGGCGATTCCCTGCGCCGCAAGCCATCGCGCGGCCTCGGTGACGTCACCGACCGAGGTGCGCCAGCCCTTGAAGCCGTTCTCCTTGAACCAGGCGTCGCCGTATCCCGCTGAACCGCGGTAATTGGGCTGGATGACGGCATAACCCTCGTGGGCCAGGAACTGGGCGAGCCAGTCGAAACCCCATTCGTCGCGGGCACTGGGGCCACCATGCGGAAGCACCACCGCAGGCAGCCCGCGCGCGACTTCCTTGCCCGGCGGCAGCGTGAGATACGCGGGAATGGCGGTACCGTCGCCCGCTGGATAGGTGATCGGTTTGACACTCGCCAGTTTGACGTTTTCCAGTGCGGGCCGCGCGAGGATGATTTCGTTGAGTGCCTTGTGGGCTTTGTCGTAAACGTAATAACGGCCTGGATCAGAATCGCTTCCGGCGCGGACCAGCAGCTTGTTGTTGTTCGCCGAAGATCCCAGGAAATCGATCATCGGAAGGGTCGGAATGGCCTTGCCTAAAGCCGCTGCCAGCTTGTGATATTCCGGATCGAAGTAGATGGTGCTGCGTTTGTCTTCCGCGAAGGTGACGCCGATGACGCGCGAGCCGCGACCGATCCGGACCACGTTGTCCACGTCGACCTTGTCGTTCTTGTAGACGAGCTCGGTCGCCATGGAACCGTCCAGCTTCACCCGGTAAAGCGCAATCCGGCCGTCGAGATTTTTCAGGACATAGGCGGAGTTGCTACCGGCATCGACGTCGATCGGCGACATCCCGACCCGGTCCTCCCAGCTCGAGAACGGCGTCCACTCTTGCGACCCCGGCAGCCGGTACAGATACTCAAGGCGCGAAGAGAGCTGCCCGGAGCCGCCACGCTGCGGTTGGTAGGCCTTGACCCGCACGTTGCCGCGGCCATCGGTGATGAAGAAGTCAGCGGCCTTGCTCGCAGCCTCGACGGCGGTGGACTGCAGGGTGGTGACGTCGACCCGGTCAACGCCCATTCCGTCCGCTTTACGCACCCGTTTCGTGCCGATGTTGCCCGCTTCAGGGACATACTCGCGTGCCATCAGCACCGCGCCGTTGCTGTCGGGGAGCCAGTCGAGCACGTCTCCGTCGAACTGCCGTATGCGGGAATCGTATTCGCTTCTTCTTTGGCCGAGCGGCTTGATGTTCTTGCCGTCGGTATCCACGGCGATGAGCCGGGAGAATGGAATCAGCGGACCGGCGTCGCTGACCTGGCCGATCAATTGGCAGATGAGTCGACCGTTGCTGACAAAGTTGCACCAGTTGAGGCGTTCGGGATTGCCGTCCGACCGGATCACCAGTTGCTGGGTCCCACTGGCCGTATCCGCGACATAGACCGCACTGGTGCGGCCCGGGCCTGGGGTCACGTAGACAATGTTATTGCCGTCCGGGGACATGTCGATGTGTTGCACTGTTTCGCGCACGCCGAACAACGCTCCGGAGGTATCGAGCTTGGCCGGTGGCGATTTCTGGGCGAGCGCGGGCATGGTGGTGCTGGCAAGAATTGCGACGATCAGTAGCTGCTTTATCACTTTATTCCCCTGGTCTGATCTGTGAGCGGTGCCCTTTTAGCCTATGGAGCACCTCGAAAAACGCCTACCCCCCGACACGATCGCGGCTGCAATCACGGTGCCCTCGCGTTCGGGAACGAGCGCCGTCAATGCTGCCTGATGCAATGATCGCCGCCGTGCCCGTGTTTCGGTGGCTGTGGCCGTTACCCAAGCACAATTTCCATCATGTGCAGCCGCTTCCGTTCTACAGCTGGCCTTCAAAAACGACGCCGGCTTCCTGCAGCGCCTGCCGCAAGGGATCCAGATGCGTGCCGTAGTGGCGCCAGCGCCCAGAGGCACGGGCGGACAGGGGTTGCCTGATTTGCCAGTAACTCGCGGTTTTCACTGTGTTGCCCAGCCGGTGGAACTCCAGGCAGCGATCGTCCCAATCCAGGTCCAGGAAGCCAAGCAGCCGCTCCAGCACCGGCCTTGGCGAGAGGACGAAGTTGTCGTAGTCGAAGTCAAAGATGCTGTCCGGGTAAAGCGAATGCCAGTGGGCCATCAGTCGACGGTACTGGCCGTAATAGTGGCCGATGTCGCCCAGATCGCTCGCATAGCCCGCCACGCGCAGATCGAGATGCTGCACGAACACCGACAGGCCGGTGTCGAGAGGGTGCCGGCAGGTATGGATGATTTTCGCCGTGGGGAACAGACGCTTGATCAGACCGATCAGCATGAAGTTGTCGGGGCGCTTGTCGGTGATGTACTTGCCGGTAATGCCATCGGGAAACAGGCGCGTCAAATGAGCGAGGTAGTCGTCAGCCAGGCTGGCGTCCCGGGCGGGGTCGGGCGTGGCCATCGACTCGGGAAATGGTGCGAGGCGGCCGGTCGCCGCACGTCGCAGCCAGTCCAGTTCGCCACCAGCCGTGACCTGCGGGTGCGCCGCCAGGACCTGCTCCACAAGCGTGGAACCGGAGCGGAACATCCCACAGATGAACAAGGGCGATGTGCCTGTCGCGACCGACGCGTCAGCCTCGGCGGTGTCGGTCGACTGGAATGTGCCGAGCAGCGCATCGGTCAGGCGCGATGAGTGGGCACGATCGTAGGTGCGGCCCGATTGGCGCAGAAGCCAGCGGTTAGCCTTGGCGAAGGCATCGAATGCAGGATCGAACTGCTCCAGCTTGTCGTAGGCCTGCCCGAGCGCGAACAGCAGGTTGGCTCGTACTACCTTGCTGGACTGCGCGGCGGTTGCGTCTTGCAATCGGCGAAGCAACGGATCATTGACACTTTCG
>JBBJNO010000161.1:0-6181 GCA_037720875.1 Luteimonas sp.
CCCGCGGCCATGTCCGGCAGCCAGCGCATGCGCTGCTCCTCGGTGCCATAGGCGTAGATCGGATACATGCACAGCGAGGACTGCACGCTGACGAAGCTGCGGATGCCGCTGTCACCGCGTTCCAATTCCTGGCAGATCAGGCCGTAGCTGACCGCGTTGAGGCCGTGGCCGCCGTATTGTTCGGGCAGCGTCGAGCCCAGCAGGCCGAGGTCGGCAATTTCTGGTACCAGCTCGCTGGGAAAGCGAGCCTGATCGAATGCGTCGCCGATGATCGGCAGCACGCGCTCGTCGGTGAAGCGCGCCACGGTGTCCTGGACGGCGCGTTCCTCCTCGCTGAGCAGGGAACGGACGTCGTACAGATCGTAGGGATGCAGGGCCATGTCGGGTCGCGGCAGGAGGAAGCCGCGCATTTTAGCCTTGTGCGTCCACGCCCAACACCCCGTAAAACAAACGGGGCCGACATTTGTCGGCCCCATCGGGTCTTGCCAAGTCAGTTTTCGATCAGCCGCGATCGTTGCCGTCCGCTGCAGCTACCTGCGTCACGACCTGTCCGTCGATGACCGGCAAACGATCGCCCGGCTTCTGGTCCATGCGGATCGTGCGTTCGTTGCCGTCGTACCGATAGGTCACGTCGTAACCCACCACTTTGTCTTCACTACCCAAGGCGATGCGGCTACCCGGCTTGCTGCCCATGTACTGGGTGCCGGTGGTGCCGTCGGGATTGCGGAAGCTCACGTTGTAACCGGTCACGCGGCTCGACTGCGAGGTGGAGGACACCGTGCGGCACTGGCGATCGGTGCGCGCCACGACCTGCCCGCCGACGTGGCGGCGATCGATCGCGCGCCCGGCGAAACCACCACCGACCGCACCAGCGACCGTCGCCAGTTTCTTGCCATTGCCGCCGCCGACCTGATTACCTACCAGGCCACCGATGATGGCGCCCGCAACCGTGCCACCGACATTGCCGTCGCGCTCCGGCATGCGTTCCTGCACTACTACGTCCTCGCAGACTTCGCGTGGGGTCGAGGTGGTGGATGTTTCGCGGATAGGATCCGTGCCGATGACCTGTGCATACAGCTGCTGCTTCTCGGTGATCGGATCGATGTCGGTCACGCGTGCATATTCGACGCGGCCGCCTGCAGGAATATCGTGATCGTCAAGGCGCGCGTTATCGTCAAGACGCGCGTCGTCGTCGAGCCGTGCATCACCCTGGGCATTCAAGCCCAGCGCGTAGTCGTTGGCCGCGCCCGCTGCGACAAAATCCGGCTTGGCTTCGCGATTGTTCTGGAAGGCCGCCACCGCGACGCCGCCGACAAGAAGGGAAGCCAATGCAATCGCTAAAGTATTGTTCTTCATGCTGACTCCTGCGGGTGACCCCGCGTTTATTGACGGGGCGATTGCAGCACGGCGCGCCTGAGCCAAACCCCAACCGTTCAGCTGAAACTGTCGTTTGCGTGAACCCGGGTCTGGATGTGCGAGCCAACACGTGCGTACGTGCGGCCGTGATAGCGTTTGCTGGTTCATTTTTCGCGAGGCCACACTCATGGCAAATCCGCTGCTTCTGCCGATCCTGAACTGGGCCAGGAAATTGCGCTTTCCGCAGTTGTTCTGGCTGATGGCGGCCTTGTTCGCCGCCGATGTCGTCGTCCCCGACTTCATCCCGCTGGTCGATGAAATCCTGCTGGGGTTGGGGACATTGTTGCTGGCCAACATCAAGCGGCGTAAAGACGATGATGTCCTTGACCGCGATGCTCGTCGATAGCCACAGCCATTTCGATGCGGCGGAGTTCGATGAGGATCGTCCCGCCGCGCTGCAACGTGCCCGCCATGCAGGCGTGACCACGCAAGTGCTGCCCGCCGTGACCGCCGCGGGATGGCCGAAGTTGAAGGCGCTGTGCACGCGCAACGAGGGCTTGTTCCCCGCTTATGGCCTGCATCCGATGTATCTCGCGGATCATTGGCCGCAGCATCTGGACGACCTTCGCGAATGGATCCAACGCGAGCGACCGGTCGCGATCGGCGAATGCGGCCTGGATTTCTATGTCGAAGGTCTCGATGCCGATCAACAGCAGAGCTATTTCGACGCGCAACTGGAACTGGCGCGAGATTTCGACTTGCCGGTGATCGTGCATGCGCGCCGGGCCGTCGAAGCGGTGATCGTGGCGATCAAGCGCGTCGGCGAGCTGCGCGGCGTGATCCACAGCTTCCCGGGCAGCGAGGAGCAGGCGCGACAGTTGTGGAAGTTGGGATTCATGCTTGGCCTCGGCGGGCCGGTGACCTACGAGCGCGCGAACCGTTTGCGCAGGCTCGCCACGACCATGCCGATCGAACATCTGCTGCTGGAAACCGATTCGCCCGACCAGCCCGACGCAGGCCATCGCGGCCAGCGCAACGAGCCGTCTCGATTGCCGATCGTGTTGCAAACCATTGCCGTGCTGCGCGGCGAAGATGAAGCGGATGTCGCCGCCGCCACGACGGCTAATGCGGCGCGTTTGTTTGGGTTGTCGTAGCCCCCGGGTGGAGTGCAGCCATACCCCGGCGCTGCACAAAAAAACCCGGGTATCGTTGCGCTACACGCTGGCTACGGATGAGATTTCGGCTTCAGCAACAACTCGAGCGCCTTGCCCACGGCCGCGAACGCGAATGCACCGGTGATGTGCGTAGCCGCCCCCAGGCCGGTGCCGCAGTCCAGGTTCAACGCAGCCTCCGGGCCGAGCTTCGGACGCAGGCCCGACACGGAACCATCGGCTTGCGGATACCTGACGTTCTCCAGCGAATACACAGCCGGCACCCCGAAATAGCGCTGTGCGCTTCTGGGGAAGTTGAATTCACCACGCAGCTTCCTGCGAATGAGTGCCAGCATCGCGTCATGCTCCGTGCGCGACAGGTCGCGAACACGTACCAGCGTGGGATCGGTGCGACCACCTGCCGAACCCACGGCGATGATTGGCTGCTTGCGTCGGCGGCACCACGCGATCATCTCCACCTTGCTGCGAAAACTGTCGCAGGCATCGAGCACCAGGTCGAATCCGCCACCCAGATGTTCTTCCAGGCTGGATGGCGTCACGAAGGCCTGCACCGCATCCACCACCAGCAACGGATTGATGGCTGCGCAGCGCTCGGCGAGTACTACGGCCTTGTTGCGGCCGTACTGGCCTTCGATCGCGGGCAGCTGCCGGTTGGTGTTGGACAAACACAGGTCATCGGCATCGATCAAGGTCAGGTGACCAACGCCCGAACGCGCCAACGCCTCGATCGCCCATGAACCAACACCGCCGACACCGACTACGGCGATACGGCGATCGGCCAGCCGCTCGACCGCGCCACTACCGTACAACCGGTCGATCCCGGCAAAGCGATCACGCAGGGGTTTCTTCATCCGGCGATCTTAACGGTGCGTGTTATGTTGCCGCGGTTCCCGGCTGAGGAGATCGAGCAATGGCAGGCAGTGCACCACGATACTTTTTCCTGTTCCTGATCGGCCTGGTGGCCGGCGTCATCGGCACCGTCATGGCGATGCGCGCCCTGGATGCACGCAAGGATCATTTCCCCGACAGCCTCATGCAAGTGCAGCAATGGCATCTCAATCAGCTGCACGCCAATGTCGAGCAGAACAGATGTGGTGCAATGGACACCATCCCCCACCTGCAGGCAATCCGCACGACAGCCAATGACCTTGAAGCAGCATTCCCCGACCTGTCCGACGACGAACGCTTCGTCAAACATGCCAGCGGGCTGCGCGCATCGATTGATGCCGCGCTGACGACGCCGCCACTCAACTGCCCCGGTCTCGGCACCACGGCCGGCAATGTCGGCGAAGCATGCAAGGCCTGTCATCAGGATTTTCGCAACTGAATTGCGGCTGACACGCGATCGATCTCGCCAGCGGTCTGCAGCCGGGTTGACGACCTGTTCATGGTGCGCTGCCTAAGTTTGCGGCGTGGGAGCGAGCGCTCCTGCCCTCACCCACTCAGGAGATCCTCATGAAACTTCGTCTGCTCGGAATTGCTGCCGTCGCCTCGCTGGCCATGGCAGGTTGCGCCACGACATCGTCACCGGGGTACGGCTACGGCACTGCGCCGCCACCTTCTTCCTCCAGTGCCAGTTGCTATGACTGCGGCACCGTGACCCGCATTGAAATGACATCGGCCGGCACCAGCACCGTGCCCAACGCGACGGGCGCCGTGCTCGGCGGCATCGTCGGGGCCGCCGCCGGGCGTGAATTGGCTGACGATGAAAGCAAGGGCCGCCGCAACACGGCCACGGTCGCCGGCGCGGTCGCGGGCGCGGTCGCGGGCAATGCGATCCAGAACAACGCGCAGCGCAACAATGGCGCCGCGTACAACGTCCATGTCCGTATGAACGATGGGCGCACCACCGTGGTCAGCCAGGCCGACATCAACGGGATCCGCGAAGGGTCCAACGTCCGCGTCTACAACGGGCGTGCCTGGGCGCGTTGATTCGCCATCGCCGACGCGCACATTGCCGGCATCAAGAAAGGCCCACGCAAGCGGGCCTTTCTTGTGCGCAGCGATGGATTCGATGACACATCCCTCAAGCGAATCCCTCTGGCATGGAATTTGACGCACTGCAAGGTGCGCGACGAAGGTCGCCGGGCTAGGGTCGCGCGTCCGCCTGGCGATCCGGCAGGCGCTGGACGCAACGCCGATAGCCACGAGTACTTTGCTGAAAACACGCCGTTCCAGAACTGAGCCGCCCTGCACCACCCAACAAAAAGCCCCGGCATCGCTGCCGGGGCTTTATTTTTAAACGATGAAAAATTACAGCGCTTCGACCGCGTCCGCCTGCAGGCCTTTCTGGCCCTGGACGACGACAAAGCTGACCTTCTGGTTCTCCTGCAGGCTCTTGAAGCCTTCGGACTGGATCGCGCGGAAGTGCACGAACACGTCCTCGCCATTCTCGCGGCTGATAAAGCCAAAGCCCTTGGCATCGTTGAACCACTTGACGGTACCGGTTTCACGATTCGACATGTCTTGCTCCCTGGAACAGTTGCATGGATGACCGCCGCGGATGCGGCAGTGCTGGTTGCAAGGAGGAAGCGAGGTGCAACGATGTAGCGGATCATGGACCAACCGCATCAGGCCACGGTTCACGGTGACCTTGAAACTCAGCGAGGGCAACTTACCCCGGCAATTGCGAAAATGCAATTGAACAACCATTGTGGTCGCTGGCCACGATCGTCTGCTTGCAAAGGATGCTCCACGATGGATTCCACCACGCTTTATTACGTGATCGCGGCCGTGCTCGCCGTCATCGGTTTGCTGGGCACGGTGTTGCCTGCCCTGCCCGGGCTTCCATTGATCTTTGGTGGCATGTTGCTGGCGGCATGGGCAGGCGATTTCCAGAAGATCGGCATACCGATGCTGGTGGTGCTCGGCGTGCTGACGCTGCTGTCGCTGGCCATTGATTTCTTCGCGACGATGGTCGGCGCCAAGCGCGTGGGCGCCAGTCGCAAGGCCATCATCGGGGCGGTGCTTGGCACGTTCGCCGGCCTGTTCTTCGGACCAGTGGGACTGTTCGCCGGGCCGTTTATTGGCGCGCTGGCAGGTGAGCTGCTGCATGGCCGCAACCTCGACCAGAAAGGACTGGGACAAGCCACCAAGGTCGGCCTTGGCACCTGGGTCGGCATTGTATTTGGCGTGGTCCTGAAACTGACCCTCGCGTTCGCGATGATCGGCCTGTTCGCCTGGGCCTGGTTCCACTGAAGCACTACGGAAGCAGGCCGGTTGAACGTGCTCCACTGCCGTGCATCCTGTTGAATCCATCGCCTGGGCGCTTCACGCCGGCCTCATGCCTGCATCGCAACAGTCGCCGCGCCATCACCTTGCCACAGGATCCACCTCATGCCCTTTCGCTGGAGTCGCAAACGCATGATCTGGACCATCGTCATCACCGTCCTCGCAACGGCGCTCGCGATCTTCCTGGGCATGAACTTCGCCATGCCAGAGAAGGAGCTCGAGCGCAAGATCGAGCATCGCTACAGCGTGGCCGATCCGCAATTCCGCCGCGAGATGAGCGTATTGATGGGGCCGGCCATCCTGCCCGGCAACCAGGTGGCGGATTTGCAGAACGGCGCTGAGATATTCCCGGCGATGCTTGAAGCCATTGCCGCGGCGCAATCGACGGTCACCTTTGAAACCTATATCTACTGGTCGGGTGA
>JBBJNO010000162.1:0-6167 GCA_037720875.1 Luteimonas sp.
GCTGCGAACTCATTCCTGTAATCTCGTGCGTAATTTGTCCATCGCATAGCGCAACCGCGACTTGACCGTTTCGCGGCCGACGCCGGTGATCGCGCCGATTTCCTCCAGCGTCAATTCCTGTTCCAGGCGCAACGTCACCACGATGCGTTGTTCCTCCGGCAACGCGTCGAGCGCCATCTGTAGACGCCGGCGCTGCTCGAATTCCGAGAGGTTGCGCTCCGGCGTGTGAGGGTCCGGCACACGCGCGGCACGTTCGTCAGCATCGTGAGGTGCGGCCGGCCGATGCTGCTGCGCGCGCCAGTGGTCATTGAGCCGGTTGTGGGCGATGCGGAACAGCCAGGTCGAGAACGCCGCATCGGGCGTCCAGGTCTGGCGTGCGGCGATGACACGTTGCCAGACATCCTGGAAGAACTCGTCGGCCAGCGCCGTGTTGCGTAGTTGCCGCTGCAAGAAGCGGTACAGCGGCCCGCGGTGCCCCGAGTACAACTGCTCGAACGCCGCCACGTCGCCCGCGGCGTAGGCCAGCATCAACCGGCCATCGATCAGCTTGCCTTGCGTCGACGCGTCGTCGCTGGATTCGGCCCGGCCGTCGATGAGGACATCATTCATCCCGCGCAGCGTAAGCGTTGCGGGTGAGGAGGTGAAGTGATGGTTTTGGGGCCACGGATCGGTCGTCGCCGATCCGGTGGCGGCGGATGCGCTGGTGAACATGATGGTCGGAACGCGTCACGCACCACGCTGGGGTTGAAAGGGCTGGACGGGCGATGGGTGACAAAGGGCGCATCCCGAGGCTGGGCTTTCCGGCCGACGGCCAAGCTGCGATCCGATGTCAGGACGAAAACAGCGATCCAATGGCAGTTTGTCGGGGGCCGGGCCGGTATCCTTGCGTGATGAGTCCGGCACAGAATTCGACCTTGCGTGAAGCGCCCGTGGCCGGGCCATTGCCGCGCTGTCACGCGGCGGCGGCCAACCTGGCAACGGCCCTGGCCGACACCCTGCCCACCGGGTCGCAGCTGGTGGTGTACTGGATCGACCCGCAGGGGCGCGAAGGCAGCGCTGAGGCGAATGCGCCGCGCGAACTGAAGGTGCATGCGCAACGATTGCTGGCCGGCATGAACGCAGCCTCCGGCCACCACGAGATCCACGAAACCTGGGTCAGCGAGGACGGCAACCGCATCGCGATCGCCGCTGTCCTGGCCGAAACGCTGCCGAAAGAATCGATGCAGGCCTGGCGGTCGCTGGCTCGGCGGACCGTGACGGCGACACTGGCCAGCCTCGGCGCGCAGGCGCGGATCGAATCGCTGGAAAAATCGGAGCGATTGCAGCAGGCCCTGTACGAAATCGCCGACCTGGCCGGTGCCGGTCTGGACATGCCGGTGATGCTGCGTCGCGTCCATGCCGTCGTTGGCAGCCTGATGTATGCCGAGAATTTCTACATCGTCAGCTACAACGAGCAAGGGCAGACCCTGCGCTTCCTGTATTTCGCGGATCGCCTCGACCCCTATGTCGCCAATCCTGACCACGAGATTCCCTTCAGCGAGTTGTCCCACAGCCTGACCGCTGCGTTGCTGCGGCATGGCGAGCCGCTGCTGGGTCCGTCGGTGGTGGTCCGGCAAAAACTTGGCGTTCCCATGGACAATGAGCATGGCCCGGACAGCCAGGCATGGCTGGGCGTGCCGATGTTGCGCGACCGCCAGATCGCGGGCGCGATCGTGGTGCAAAGCTACGAAGGCGCGGCCCGCTACACAGCGGAAGACCAGACCCTGCTGGTCTATGTCGCGCAACACATCCAGACCACGCTGGACCGCAGGAACGCGCAGGTCGACCTCGAGCGCCGCGTCGGCGAGCGCACCCGCGAGTTGCAGCTGGCCAATGAGGAGCTGCAGGCGGAGATCGTGGAACGGCAGCGTGCGGAACGATTGCAACGTGCCTTGTTCCGGATCGCCGAACTGTCGACCCGCACCGAAACGCTGGAGCGTTTCTACACCGCCGTGCATGTGGTGGTGGGCGACTTGCTGGACGCGCGCAACTTCTACATCGCGATGCTCACCGACGACGGCCAGCATCTCGAATTCCCGTACACCATCGACGAGCGCCAGAGCCTGCGTCCAACCCGGCCGCTGTCGTCGGGCCTCACCGAATATGTTTTGGCGAATGGCCAGCCATTGCTGGCGCATCGCAACGACATCACGCTGCTGGAAGCGCAGGGCAAGGTACGCAGCTTCGGCCAACTCGCCTACTGCTGGCTCGGCGTGCCGTTGTTCCGCGGCGATACCGTGGTCGGTGTCATTGCCGTGCAGAGTTACACCTCCGACATCGAGTTCACCGAGCGCGACCAGGAACTGCTGACCTTTGTCGCGCACCACATCTCCAGCGGCTTGATGCGCAAGCTGGCGCAGGACCGGATCAAGACCTCGCGGCTCGAGCTCGAGCTGCGCGTCGACGAACGGACGCACGAGCTGGCGGAAACCAACAACAAGCTGGTCGCGCAGATCGGCGAGCGCCTGCGCGCCGAGCGGCGGTTGACCCATCAGGCGCTGCACGATGCGCTGACCGGCTTGCCCAATCGCCTGCACCTGCTCGGCCGCATGACCGAGGCGGTGTCCAAGAACGCCGAAAACGTGCGCTACAAGTTCGCGATGCTGTTCCTGGACCTGGATCGCTTCAAGCTGGTCAACGACAGCGTCGGCCACGCCGCCGGTGACGAGATGCTGGTCGAGGTGGCGAGCCGCCTGGTCGCGACCGTGCGGCCCGATGATGTGGTGTCGCGGCTGGGCGGCGACGAGTTCGCGGTGCTGATCGATGGCATCGATGGCATCGATGCCGTGCAAGCGCTGGCGCACCGCATCCTGGAGGCGCTTGGCGATCCGGTGTTCATTGCCGGGCGCGAATTGTTTCCGGCAGCCAGCGTGGGCATCGCCATGTGGCATCCGCGCTACCAGAGCGGCGAGGAGCTGTTACGCGATGCCGATGCCGCGATGTACCGCGCCAAGGCGCTGGGCCGCGGCCGCAGCGCCGTGTTCGATGCGGACATGCGCGAGCATGCGATGCAGCTGCTGGACCTGGAGGCCGACCTGCTGCGCGCCATCAATCATGACGACTTCGAGCCGTACTACCAGCCGATCGTGCGCCTGGATGACCAATCGCTGGTGGGGCACGAGGCCTTGCTGCGTTGGCACCACGACAAGCGCGGCATCCTGCGGCCGGGTGAATTCATCGGCCTGGGCGAGGACACCGGCCTGATCGAGCAAGTCGACTGGCTGCTGTACCGGCAGGTGATCGCCGGGCTCGCGGCGCAGGGCAGCGGTTACGTCTCGATCAACGTGTCGCCGCGGCATTTCCATTCAGCCGATTTCGCCGACCGCCTGCTGCGCATGCTCGATACGGCAGACGCCGACCCGCACCGACTGCGCATCGAGATCACGGAAGTCGCATTGCTGGACGATGCCCCGCGCGCCCTGCGCATGCTGCGCACCTTGCGCAACCACGGCGTGCTGGCGCAACTGGACGACTTCGGCACCGGCTTCTCGGCCTTGTCCTACCTGCATCGCTTCCCGATCGCCACGTTGAAGATCGACCGCAGTTTCGTGGCCGGCTTGCAGGGCGACAGCACCGAAAGTTTTGCCGTGACCCGCGCGATCCTTGCCTTGGCGAGCGCACTGAATATCGAGACCATCGGCGAAGGCATCGAAACGCCGGAGCAATACGCATCGCTGCTGGAGCTCGGTTGCGAATTCGGCCAGGGTTATTTCTTCGGCCACCCGACGCCCGCCACGACGCGCGATTGATTTTCCGACCTGCGAAGAACGTGGTACCGGTTGGAGGAGTTCACGATGGGCAGCAGGACATTTTCGGTCCGCCGTCTGGTTCTTGTAGGGCGGAACTTGCTCCGCAACTCTTGGATCACTCAGAAAAAGCAGCGGAGCAAGCTCCGCTCTACACAGGCGCTGGCATCCGAATCCGCAAGAAAAACGGGTAGCTGCGCCGCCGCGCCGTCGCGCAGCACTTCGGTGCGCGAGAAGTTGAAGCTGGGCTCCAGCAATTGCAGGGCCTGGCCGGCAGCGGACCAAGCTCCGCTCCACGCCAAGCGTGCAGCACGGCTCGTCAGCCGTGAATCACCAGCAATCTTTGCTCGGTCATGTCCTCGATCGCATACCGCACGCCTTCGCGCCCCAGTCCGGATTGCTTGACGCCGCCGTACGGCATGTTGTCCACGCGGAAACTCGGGACGTCGCCGACGATCACTCCGCCGACCTCGAGCACATCCCACGCGCGTAGCGCATGGTCGAGACGCCCGGTGAACACGCCCGCCTGCAGGCCGAAACCGCTGTCGTTGACGCGCCTGAGCACGCGCTCGTAGTCATCGAAAGATTCCATGCACGCGACCGGGCCGAAGGCTTCCTTGCGATAGAGGTCGCTGTCGTGCGGTACGTTTTCCAGCAGCGCGGCGGGCAGCAGGTGTTTGTGGCGTTTGCCGGCGACCAGTCGTGTCGCGCCGGCACTGGCCGCTGCATCGATCCAGCGCTCCACACGTCGGGCCGCATCCTCATCGATCATCGGACCGATGAACACCTTCTCGTCCCTGGGATCGCCAATCCTGAGCCTGGACACCGCGGTCATCAGCTTCTTGCGCAGCTTTGGATAGATCGCCTCGTGCACGTAGATGCGTTGCACGCTGATGCAGCTCTGGCCGGACTGGTAGTACGCACCGAATATCAATCGTTCGACCACGCTGTCGAGATCGGCTCCCGGATCCTCATCGACGATGCAGGCCGCATTGCCGCCCAGTTCCAGCACGACTTTCTTGCGACCGGCGCGCACCTTCAAGTCCCAACCCACCAGACCGCCGGTGAACGAGAGCAACTTGATGCGCTCGTCCTCCACAAGCAGGCCGGCATCGTCGTTGGAGCAGGGCAGGATCGAGAATGCGCCGCTCGGCAGATCGGTTTCGGCCAGCACCTCGCCGATGATCAACGCGCCGACCGGCGTTTTCGCCGCAGGCTTCAATACGAACGGACAACCGGCGGCGATCGCGGGGGCGACCTTGTGCGCGACCAGGTTGAGCGGGAAATTGAACGGCGTGATGAAGGCGCAGGGGCCGATCGGTACGCGCTTGACCATGCCGCGATAGCCGCGCGTGCGTTGGCTGATTTCGAGGTTGAGCACCTGCCCGTCGATGCGGGTCGCTTCGCCGGCGGCGATGCGGAAGGTGTCGATGAGCCGCGTGACTTCGCCGCGCGCATCCTTGATCGGTTTACCGGCCTCGATGCACAGCGCCAGCGCCAACTCTTCCTGCCGTTGCGTGAATCGCGTGACGCAATGTTCGAGTACGTCGCGGCGCTGGTCCGGCGCAAATATCGCCATCGCCTCGCGCGCCTTGTCGGCCGCGACGATCGCCTTGCGCACGGTGGCGTTGTCGGCGAAGGCCACGCGCGTCGCCCGCTTGCCCGAATACTTGTCCAGCACCTCCAGATCGGTGTTGGCCGCGACCGGTGTGTTGGCAAGGTAGTAGGGGTAGGATTTCTTCAGCATGCGCATCTCCTGTGTGCGACAACATCGCAAACGCAAGGTTAACCCCCCAGTCGCGACCACACTTTTGTAGGAGCGCACCTGGGCGCGATGGGGCTCTATCCGTAATTCCACGATGCCTTTGTAGGAGCGCCCCATGGGCGCGATAGAGCTCTACCCCAAATCCCGGCTTTTACAGGAGCGCACCTGGGCGCGGCTCTACCGGTAAAGCCACATCGCGCCCATGGGGCGCTCCTACAGAAAGCTCCACCCGGCAAACACACAATCACGATTTCGATTCGACCCGTACCCGTAGCCGGCCATCCGCAAGCCTTGCATCCAGCGCATCGCCGATGTCTGCTTCGTCGACACTGCGCACGATCCGCCCATCGTCGCGATGCAGGATCGCGTAGCCACGCGCCACGGTGCGCAGCGGACTGACCGTTTCCAGCGATCGCGCCAGGCCACGCAACCGAAGCGCATCACGTTGCAGCCGGCGCGCGATCATCGACTGCGGGCGCAAGGCCAGCGTGGCGAGCCGCTGGCGCAGCAGCGCGAGCCGCCGCTTGGGTTGCATCGCGCGCAGCACCGCATCGGCATGTCGCAGCCGTGCGAGGCGACGCTCGATCTGTCCGCGTAGCGCCGCGTCCAGCCGGCGC
>JBBJNO010000004.1:0-26763 GCA_037720875.1 Luteimonas sp.
GACTCGAAGCTCCACCCATTGCGCCGGCTCCGAGCCGGCGCAATGCTGTCAACGACTCTTTTGCTGGCAAATATGTGAAAAATGATGAATCCGAATTTCCGCGCCGTGCTCAGTCCCTGCATCGGCATCTGCACGCTCGATGACGACGGGTTGTGCCTTGGTTGTCACCGCACGTCTGCGGAAATTGCCAGATGGCCGCAGATGAACGACGACGAACGGCTGACACTGATGGAAACCACCCTGCCATCGCGCGAATTGCAACGGGCCTGATGCGCCTGGCACCCGATCCTGGGCAGATCAACCTTGCGCGGATCCAGTCTGCGTTGCGTCCGCTGCACGCGGCGCCGCGCGACCCCGGCTGGAATCATGAAGAGCTGGTCGGCCTGCTGCCCGACAACACGTCCACCGCGGAAGCCGCGGTCCTGGTCGGCCTTATCCCTCGCGAGACGGGCTTGCAGGTGTTGTTCACCCGGCGCAACGACGGGCTGCGCAATCACGCCGGCCAAGTCAGTTTCCCCGGGGGGCGCATCGAAGCCGAAGATGGCGATGCGGTCGCCGCGGCAGTGCGCGAAACCGTCGAGGAAATCGGCGTGCGCGCCGACCAGATCAGGCCGCTCGGCTACCTCGATCCCCTGACCACCATCACCGGGTTCCGCGTGCTGCCAGTGGTGGCGGTGATCGCGCAGGACTATGTTGCAATTCCGGATCCATCGGAAGTTGCCGCGGTGTTCGAGGTGTCGCTTGAATTCCTGCTGTCGCCAGGCAGCCTGCAATCGGTCGAGATCCAATTTGCCGGTCGCGTGCGCCGCGTGCACGAGTTCATCCGTTATGAGCACGTCCCCGAGCAGCGCATCTGGGGTGCGACCGCTTCGATGTTGCTGAATCTTCGTGATCGATTGGGATCACTGCGATGACCGTCCCTTGGAGCACCCTGGTGCAAGCCGAAGACCTGGCAACGCGGCTTGACGATCACGGCATCGTGATCGTCGATTGCCGTTTCGCACTGGGCAATCCCGCGGCTGGCGAGAGCGCCTATCGGCAATCGCATCTGCCCACGGCGCTGTATGCACACCTCGATCGCGACCTGTCCGATCACGAAAAACAGGGCCTGGGCCGGCATCCATGGCCGGATGCCAAGGCGTTCACCGCCAGGCTCGGCAGTTGGGGCATCACCCCGGAGAGCCAGGTGGTTGCCTATGACGATGGCGATGGCGCCCACGCCGCGCGCATGTGGTTCCTGCTGCGGGCGCTGGGACACGACAACGTTGCCGTGCTGGACGGCGGATGGGCGCGATGGGCGCGATGGGGTGCGTTGGGCTTGCCGGTTGAAACCACGATTCGCCGGCCGCGGCCCGCAGGCTACCAAGCGCAATTCGATGCCCGGCTGCTGCTTGATGCAAACCAGGTGTGGGCGCATCTCGAAGACGGTGGCTTGTTGCTGGATGCGCGGGCCAGCGAACGTTTCCGTGGTGAGGTCGAGCCCATCGACCGCGTTGCCGGGCATGTGCCCGGCGCGGTCAATCGGCCTTATGCGCAGAACCTGAGTGACGGGCGTTTCAAATCTGCCGCGCAGCTTCGCGAGGAGTTCCGTGCAGTGCTTGGCCAGCACGACCCGGACGAAGTCGTGGCCATGTGCGGCTCCGGCGTGACCGCCTGCCATCATTTATTGGCAATGCAGCATGCGGGCCTGGGCGGCGGACGCTTGTTCGCCCCGTCGTGGAGTGGCTGGATCGCGGCTGCGGCGCGCCCGATCGCGACCGGCGACTGATGCGCTGCTGCAACAGTGGAATGACGCACCGCTTCATCGTCATCGCGTTGTCATCGCATTGATTGAATCTCCCCGGCTCCATCAGGATTGAATCTCCCCGGCTCCACCAAGGGGGCTTTCATGACTCGATTGATGATGATGCGCGTCACCGTTGCGATGCTGCTGTTTTTGCTGCTGCCGCTGCAGGTCGCGGCGCAGGATGACGTCGAACGATTGCGCATCCACGGCTCCAACACCGTCGGAGCGCGACTGATGCCGACGCTGGTCGAATCGTGGCTGGATTCGATCGGCTACAAGAAAATCAAGCGCGTGGCGCGCGGTCCCAATGGGCTGGAGATCAAGCGGGTGGAAGTCTGGTTGTTGTAAGTCAGCGTGCTTACTTGCCCAGACGCGCGACCAGTGCGCGCAGGCCAGCCTGCGTATCCGGATCGCTCCACGCATCGATGAAGTGATCCAGCCGGATGCGTTCCGGCTGCAATGCGGCGATCAGGTCGGCGCGGGCCAATGCGCGCGTCGTCAGCATCGGCTTGCTCGGCAATTGCAGGAGATCCTCCAACCAGACACGCGCTCGCGTGGTGACGCTGTCGATATCCACCAGTTCATCGACCAGTCCCAGCGCAAGCGCGCGTTCGCCCTCGACCAGTTCGCCCGACACCAGCAAGCGTTCCGCGCGATGCGATCCCACCACGCGCCGCAGCAGTTGCTGGATGCCTTCCGGCGCGACCAGCCCGACCTGCGTCTCATTAAGGCCGATCCGGTACGGGCCCGAAGCCATCACCCGATAGTCGCAGCACAGGGCCAGCACGCAGCCGCCGGCGGGCGCATGCCCGGCAATCGCGGCGACCACGGGCACGGGGCAATCAGCCAGGGCGCGTGCGGCGCCGAAGAAGCTCTCCCATGCCGCCATCAATGCGGCCCGGTCGTCGCCGAGCGTCAACAGATAGGGGACATCGAGACCGGCCGAAAACACATTCGGGCCGCCGCTCAGCAGCAATCCGCGGACGCCGTCGGCAACCGCCATCGAGATGGCGTCGCGCAATCCAAGGCATAGCTCGGGATTGAGCGCATTGACCGGTGCGCGCGCCAGCCGGAGCTCGCGGATCGCGTCGTGGTGGATGATGTCGATGAGTGCGGTCATGGATTCGGGCCGTGGCGACGTATGGCCATTATCATAGGCGCATGAAGACACTGTTCGCCGCATCAATCATCCTGCTGGCCGCGTTATGTGGCAGCGCTTGTTCACGCGACTGCACAGCGCAAGTGCGCGATGGCTGGATCCGACTTGGGCCTGCACGCATGCCGATGATGGCCGGCTTCGGACGCATCGAGAATCGCTGTTCGACCCCGATCACGATCATCGCCGCCCGCAGCGCGGCATTCGCGGATACGTCGTTGCATGAGACGCGAATTGTCGATGGCATGAGCCGGATGCGTGAAGTCCCCGAGCTGCGCATCGCCCCTGACGATGCCGCCGTGCTCAAGCCCGGCGGGTTGCACCTGATGTTGATGCAACCGCGTGCGCCATTGAAGTCAGGCAGCAAGGTTGCGGTTGAATTTGAATTGTCCGATGGCCGCAAGTTGCTCGGCGAATTCGAAGTACGCAAGCCCGCGCCGTAGATGACATCGTCCTCCCGCGAAGGCGGGATCCAGCGACTCTTGCCTTCAAGGCGGAAGACACTGGAGACCAACTGCGCCGTGGAAACCCCGTCTTCGCGGCAATGACGATCAAAAAACAAGCGCCCGGCATTCAAATACCACGGCCTTGCGAGGCTGGTTTACACGGACTGCTACATGACGGCCTTGCGCATGAAATCAGGCAACGGGATCGGACGCCCACTGGCGCGATCAATCCACACCATCACCACGTGCCCGTCCGCGTAGAGCGTCACTTCCTCCCCGGCATCCGGCACTTGTCCAAGAATGCGATGGCCGATGGTGAGGCTGGTGTTGCCAACACGTGCGGCGAACAGCTCGACGACGACATCGGATGGATACGGGATCGGCTGCCGATAGTTGATTTGCACGGCCGCCAGCAGTGGCGCGATCGTCTCGTTCACCCACTCGGTGCCCAGTGAAGTGAACCAGCGGATGCGAGCTTCCTCCAGGAAGGTCAGGAAGCTCGAATTGTTGACGTGGTTGAAGGCGTCGAGGTCGCGCCAGCGCAATTCCATCGGCATGCGCAAGAGCACGGGAGACGGAAGTGCGGAATCGGTGGCTGGTGAGGCACTTGCTTCCGCCGTCCGGGTACCCGTCATCGGCTCACTGCTCACGCCGTCCTTCGCACTCATGCGGCTGCCTTCCGGCGCTTCGGTCTGCTTTCCAGGCCCAGCGTCTTCGCCAAAAACCGCCCCGTATGCGATTGCGGCATCGCGGCAAGATCTTCCGGCGTGCCGGTGGCGATGATCTGGCCGCCACGATGCCCGCCCTCGGGGCCGAGATCGATGACCCAGTCGGCCGTCTTGATCACATCGAGGTTGTGCTCGATGACGACGATGGTGTTGCCGTCGTCGCGCAGCTTGTGCAACACCGCCAGCAGGTGTTCGATGTCGTGGAAGTGCAGGCCCGTGGTGGGTTCGTCGAGGATGTACAAGGTGCGCCCTGTGTCGCGGCGCGAGAGTTCCTTCGACAGTTTCACTCGCTGCGCTTCGCCGCCGGACAGCGTCGTCGCCGGTTGTCCCAGTTTGATGTAACTCAATCCCACATCCAGCAGCGTTTCCAGCTTGCGCGCGATGCTGGGCACCGGCTCGAACAGCTTCAACGCATCCTCGACCGTCATGTCGAGCACATTGTGGATGCTGTGGCCCTTGTAGAGGATTTCCAGCGTTTCGCGGTTGTAGCGCTTGCCCTTGCAGACATCGCACGACACGTAGACGTCGGGCAGGAAGTGCATCTCGACCTTGATCAGGCCGTCGCCCTGGCAGGCCTCGCAGCGGCCGCCGCGCACGTTGAAACTGAAACGGCCCGGTGCATAGCCGCGCGCACGCGACTCCGGCACCTGCGCAAACAATTCGCGCAACGGGGTGAACAGGCCGGTGTAGGTCGCGGGATTGGAGCGCGGCGTGCGGCCGATCGGGGACTGGTCGATATCCACCACCTTGTCAAACAGATCCAGTCCCTCCACTTCGCGGTACGGCGCATGGTGATGCGACGAGCCATTGATCTCGTTGGCCGCGAGCGCATACAGCGTGTCGTTGATCAGCGTCGATTTCCCGGAGCCGGACACGCCGGTGATCGCCGTGAACAAGCCCGCGGGGATGGCGACATCGACGTCCTTGAGATTGTTGCCGGATGCACCGTGCAGCTTGAGCATCGTTTTCTTGTTGGCCTTGTGTCGCTGTTTTGGAACCTCGATCCGTTTCCTTCCACTGAGGTACTGGCCGGTGATCGAGCGCGGCGCCTTGAGCACATCCGCGTAACTGCCCTGCGCCACGATTTCGCCACCATGCACGCCCGCACCCGGGCCGATGTCGACGATATGGTCGGCAAGACGAATCGCTTCCTCGTCGTGTTCCACCACTATCACGGTGTTGCCGAGATCGCGCAGCCGGGTCAGCGTGCCGAGCAGACGCTCGTTGTCGCGCTGGTGCAGGCCGATCGATGGCTCATCCAGCACGTACAGCACGCCGACCAGTCCGGCGCCGATCTGCGAGGCCAGGCGGATGCGTTGCGCCTCGCCACCGGACAGGCTGCCGGCCTTGCGTTCCAGCGTGAGGTAGTCCAGACCAACATCGACCAGGAAACGCAGGCGGTCGCCGATTTCCTTGACGATCTTGGCGGCGATCTCGCCGCGCCAGCCGGGCAGGGTGAGTTGCTCGAAGAAGGCCAGTGCCTCGTCAATTGGCTTGAGCACGATCGTGGAGATCGGTTGGTCGGCGACGAAGACGCTGCGCGCCGAGCGGTTCAGGCGCGCGCCGCTGCATTCGGTGCACGGCCGCTCGCTGATGTATTTCGCAAGCTCCTCGCGCACCGCGGCCGATTCGGTCTCGCGGTAACGCCGCTCGAGATTCGGCACGATGCCCTCGAACTTGTGCTTGCGCTGCGTGCGGCCGCCGGCATCGGTGAGATAGCTGAAGGCGATCTGCTCGCCGTTGCTGCCGAACAACACGGCCTGCCGCGCTTTTTCCGACAGCGACTGCCACGGCGCATCGACATCGAACTTGTAATGCCGCGCAAGCGATGCGATCAGTTGGAAGTAATACGCATTGCGCCGATCCCAGCCGCGCACCGCGCCGGCCGCCATGCTCAATTCGGGATGCACGACAACGCGCGCGGGGTCGAAGTATTCCGACACGCCCAGGCCATCGCAGGTCTGGCACGCGCCGACCGGCGAGTTGAACGAAAACAGGCGTGGTTCGAGTTCCGGCAGCGAGTAGTCGCAGACGGGGCAGCTGTATTTGGACGAGAACAGCAACGCCGCGGCCTGGCTTCCGTCGGTACCGCTGTCGTCCAGCGATTGCACGGCAGCCATGCCATCGCCAAGCTTCAATGCGGTCTCGAAACTCTCGGCGAGACGCTGCTGGAGATCGTCGCGCACCTTGAACCGGTCGATCACGGCTTCAATGGTGTGCTTGATGCGCAGGCCCAGCGGCGGAACGTCGTCGATCTCGTACAGCACGCCATCCACGCGCACGCGCACGAATCCCTGCGCGCGCAGCTGCTCGAACACCTGCACGTGCTCGCCCTTGCGTTCGCGGATCACGGGCGCCAGTAGCATGTACCGGTGTTCGGACGTCTTGGGATCGGCACCGAGTGCCATGACCTGGTCCACCATCTGGCTGATGGTCTGCGCCTCCAGCGGGAAGCCGTGGTCGGGGCAGCGCGGCGACCCGACCCGCGCGTACAGCAGGCGCAGGTAGTCGTAGATCTCGGTGATAGTGCCGACGGTGGAACGCGGGTTGTGCGAGGTGGACTTCTGCTCGATCGAAATGGCCGGGCTCAGGCCTTCAATGTGGTCGACGTCGGGCTTCTCCATCACGCTCAGGAACTGGCGCGCATAGGAGGACAACGACTCGACATAGCGACGCTGTCCCTCGGCATAGATCGTGTCGAAGGCCAGCGACGACTTGCCCGAGCCGGACAGGCCGGTAATCACGATCAGTTGATCGCGGGGCAGGTCCAGGTCGATGTTCTTGAGGTTGTGCGTCCGCGCGCCGCGGATGCGGATGGTGTCCATCGCCATCAGGGATCGAGTCCGGTTGTATTGGAGGGGAAGCTGCATGGGGCCCCGCATGTCGGGGACATCCGGGTTCATGCGCAGGCATGCGCGTGAAGCAACAGGGGAGCGTAGCGAGTCGATGATTTGGGGGCAAATGGATGGATTGCCAGCCTGGAGGGGCCGGATCTCAAGCCTTGCGACCGGCCAATCGTGAACGGCCGGTCTGTTTCCCGGGCTTCCGCCCGTCTGCGGATGGTTGGTTGACCGTAACTCACTGAATCCCCTACAATTCCGCTTCTGTCCGCCCTCGATGGCGCGCAGGCGGCCAAAAATAACTACAGAGGAAGTCTGGTCATGTACGCAGTGTTAGTCACCGGCGGTAAGCAATACCGCGTGATGCAGGGCGAAACGATTCGCGTCGAGAAGCTCGAGACCGAAGCCGGCAAGGAGATCAAGTTCGATCAGATCCTGATGCTGGGCGACGGCGAGGGCGTCAAGCTCGGCGATGCGCTCAAGGGCGCAACCGTCACCGCCAATGTCAAGAGCCACGGCCGCGCCGACAAGGTGCGCATCGTGAAATTCCGCCGCCGCAAGCACCATCGCAAGCAGATGGGCCATCGGCAGCATTACACCGAAATCGAGATCACCGGCATTGCCGGTGGCGACAAGAACTAAGGAGAGGCCGCCATGGCACATAAAAAAGGCGTAGGTTCCTCGCGCAACGGCCGCGACTCCAACCCGAAGTATCTCGGCGTGAAGTTGTACGGCGGCCAGGCCGTCGATGCCGGCAACATCATCGTGCGCCAGCGCGGCACCCAGTTCCATCCGGGCATGGGTGTCGGCCTCGGCCGCGACCACACGCTGTTTGCGCTGGTCGATGGCAAGGTCGAGTTCTCGGTCAAGGGTCCCAACAAGCGCCGCACGGTCAGTGTTGTCGTCGCGCAAGCGTAAGTTTCCGCGATAGCGCGCGATTGGCCCCGCCAAGTGCGGGGCTTTTCGTTTTTCGCCGTCATGACCAGCTTCGCTGTTGAAAACCCCGCGAAGGCGGGAATCCAGTGCCTTGGCGTTCCAGACAAAGTCGCTGGATTCCCGCCTTCGCGGGAATGACGATCGAAAACGATTGGCCTTTCCCGATTTCCGATTCCCGATTCCAAAACCCCACTCCCATGAAACTAGTCGACGAAGTCGAAATCACAGTGACCGCTGGCAATGGCGGCGACGGCTGCATCGGTTTCCGCCGCGAGAAATTCATCCCGTTGGGTGGCCCCGACGGTGGCGACGGTGGCGGGGGCGGCAATGTCTGGATCGAGGCCGATGAAAACCTCAACACGCTGGTCGATTTCCGCCACCGCAAGTCGTTTCACGCGGGACGGGGCGAGAACGGCATGGGCCAGCAGCGTTATGGCAAGGGCGGCGAGGATGCGGTGATCACGGTGCCGGTCGGTACGGTCATCACCAACGTCAGCACTGACGAGGTCATTGGCGACCTGACCGAGCATGGACAGCGCTTGCTGGTCGCCAAGGGCGGCCACGGCGGGCTCGGCAACATGCATTTCAAGAGTTCCATCACCCGCTCGCCGCGGCGCGCGACGCCGGGCGAGGAGGGCGAGGAGCGCCTGCTCAAGATGGAGCTGAAGTTGCTCGCCGATGTCGGGTTGCTGGGGTTTCCGAATGCGGGCAAGTCGACGCTGATCCGCGCGGTGTCGGCAGCGACGCCCAAGGTGGCGGACTACCCGTTCACCACGCTGTATCCCAATCTCGGCGTGGTCAGCGCGGAACCGCATCGCAGCTTCGTCATCGCCGACATTCCGGGGCTGATCGAAGGCGCCGCCGATGGCGCGGGCCTGGGCGCTTTGTTTCTGCGCCATATCCAGCGCACGCGGCTGCTGTTGCACCTGGTCGAGATCGAACCGCTGGATGGCGGCGATGCGGCCGTGCAGGTGCGTGCGATTGAGCGTGAACTGGCGAAATTCGACGCCGGCCTGATGGAAAAGCCGCGCTGGTTGCTGCTCAACAAAGCCGACCTGTTGCCGGCAGGCGACGCTCAAGCTCAAGCAGAGCGGATCGTGTCGAAACTCGGATGGACGCAACCTTGGTTCGTCATCTCCGGCCTGTCGCGCGATGGCACACGCGCAGTGATGTTGAAGGTGCAAGCCTTCCTGGATCGCTTGCACGAAGATGCAGTTGAGGCGGCAGCGGAGGCCGAGGCCGAAGCGGAAGCCGTCCTTCGACAGGCCCGGGATGAGCGTTCCGATGCCGGCTGATGCGGCCGCATGCCTTGTAGAGCGGAGCTTGCTCCGCTGCTTTTATTGCAACAGCAGCGGAGCAAGCTCCGCTCTACGAAAAACGATGGCTGCGAACAACAAAAAACCCGGCCGGAGCCGGGTTTTTCGGAACAACCATCCAACTCCATCAGGCCGCTTGCAGCGCCTTGATGCGGGCATTGATGCGGCTCTTGTGACGGGCGGCCTTGTTCTTGTGGATCAGGCCGCGGGCGGCGAAGCGATCAAGGATCGGCTGTGCGGTGACGAAGGCGGCTTTCGCGCCATCGGCATCATTGGCTTCGAGCGCTTTCAGCACTTTCTTGACGGCGGTGCGCAGCATCGAACGCTGGCTCGTGTTGCGCAGATTGCGCACGACGGCCTGCTTGGCGCGCTTCTTGGCGGATTTGATATTGGCCACAATGGGTTCCTGGGTAACGGTCAGCGGGAAAACGAACGCGAAAGTATGGGGGATTCAACCACTTGGGTCAACTTTCAGCCCTCCCTCCGAGGCAGAGCTTGAGCGGCGGCGAGCCAAAGGCCGTGCGCGGCCCGGGCCTGCTGCGCTCGACTGCCGTGTTCAGCGCGATGACCTTGCTGTCGCGGATCGCCGGGCTCGTCCGCGACATGCTGCAAACCCGGTTGTTGGGGGTCTCGGCGGCCATGGACGCCTTCGTGATCGCCTACAGGATTCCCAATTACCTGCGCCGAATCTTCGCCGAAGGTTCGATGCAAATGGCTTTTGTGCCGATCCTCAACGAGATCCGTGAGCGTGGCGACCAGGCCGCACTCAAGGAATTCATCGATCGCATGGCGGGCGCGCTGTTCGCGGTGGTGCTGGTGGTGGTGGCGATCGGCATGCTGGCCGCCCCCGGGATCGCTGCGGTGTTCGCGCCGGGTTCGGTCGACGAGCCGGAGAAATTCGCGCTGATCTCGCAGATGTTGCGGATCACGTTCCCCTACCTGGTGTTCATCTCGATGATGGCCCTGGCCGCTTCGGTATTGAACAGCTTCGGCAAGTTCGCCCTGCCCGCGGTCACGCCGGTGCTGCACAACCTGACGGTGATCGCTGCGATGTTGTGGCTGGCACCGCGCTTCGACGAGCCGGCCGTGGCGCTGGCGTGGGGCGTGCTGGCGGCGGGGGTGCTGCAGCTGTTGGTGCTGTGGCCGGCAATGGGGCGACTGGGCATGCGGCCGACACTGAAGCCCGGTTTCCGCAATCCCGATGTCCGCCGCGTCGCCAGGTTGATGCTGCCAACCCTGTTCTCGTCGTCGGTTGCCCAGCTCAATCTCTTGGTCGGCACGATCTTCGCATCATTGCTGGTGACTGGCAGTCAAACTTGGTTGTATCTATCGGATCGCCTCGTCGAATTTCCTCTCGGCCTATTCGGCGTTGCCATTGGTACCGTGATCCTTCCGCATCTCTCGCGCCGCCATGCTGCAGCCGACAACGAGGGTTATGAAGCTGCACTCGATTGGGGATTACGATTGGCGCTGCTCGCAGGCGTTCCTGCAGCGCTTGGTTTATTCCTGCTTGCCGAGCCTGTGACAGCAGTTGTCTATCAAGGAGGCGAGTTCAGTAGCCATGACACGAGGATGGCTGCAATCAGCCTCAGTGCAATGAGTCTTGGAATTCCGGCCTTCATGCTAAGCAAAGTACTGTCGCCGGCGTTCTACGCGCGCCAGGACACCAAAACGCCGATGCGCGCCGCCATCCTGACGGTGATCGCCAATGTCGTGCTGACCATCGCCTTCACCACGCCGCTATGGATGAACAAGGTCGAGGGCGCCCATGGCGGCATCGCACTGGCGACGGCGCTGGCCGGCATCTTCAACGCATGGTTGTTGTGGCGATACCTGCGGCGTGCGGGTCTGCTACAGCCACAACCCGGCTGGGGCGTGTTCGCATTGCGGATGGTGATGGCCTGCGTGTTGATGGCGACCGCGGTGCTGGCGTTGCGGTGGTGGGTCGGCGACTGGACCGCAATCACGAGCATGTGGTATCGCGCCTTCTGGCTACTGTTGACGGTGTCGGTGGGCGCGCTCGTTTATGGCCTGAGTCTGCTGGCGATGGGCCTGCGACCCCGCGATCTGAGGCATTGATGCACTTGGGTTTGCTGCACCGCAGCTATACTTCAAACCAATGAGCAGGCTGTTTCGAGACGTCGATGGCGGAGCATTGTGTCCGCACGGGAGCGTGGTCTGCATCGGCGCTTTCGACGGTCTGCACCTCGGCCATCGCGCGCTGGTGCGCCATGCCGTTTCGCGTGCGCGGGCGCTGGAACTGCCAGCGGTTGCCTTGAGTTTCGAGCCGTTGCCGCGCGAATTCTTCGCGACAGGTAACAAGCTGCCGCGGTTGACCTTGCCGCGTGCGAAGTTCGAAGGCCTGCGCGATCTGGGCGTTGATGTGATCGGTCTGCTGCGTTTCAATCGCGCACTGGCCGCGATGGACGGCGAGGATTTCATTCGCGACGTGCTTGTCGCCCGACTTGGCGCGAAGGAAGTGTGGGTGGGACCGGAATTTCGCTTCGGCCATCAACGCCAGGGCGATATCGGCACGTTGCACCGGCTCGGCGATGAACTCGGCTTTGCCGCCAATGAAATCGCTCCGATCCAGCTCGATGACGAACGCGTTTCCAGCACGCGCATCCGCACGGCCTTGAGTGATGGCCAGTTCGCCACAGCCGCGCGCCTGCTCGGTCGACCGTATGCGATCGATGGCCGCGTCGTGCGCGGCAAGCAACTCGGCCGCACGCTGGGTTATCCCACCGCCAACCTGCGTTTCGCGCACAAGACACCGGCGTTGTCCGGCATCTACGCGACCTGGGTACACGGTGTCGGATCGGAGCGGTGGCCATCGGTGTCGAGTTTCGGCACGCGGCCCACGGTCGATGGCATTGAGCCGGTGCTCGAAGCGCATCTGTTCGATTTCGACGGCGACCTCTACGGACAACGCATCGCCGTGGAGTTCGTCGCCAAGCTGCGCGACGAGGAAAAATTTCCCGACCTGCCGACGCTGGTCACGCAAATGCATCGCGATTCCGAACAAGCGCGACATATGCTCGTCCCTGAGCAAGAGCCCGCACATCCATGTGCGGACTTTCCACAACAAGCAGCGCAACGATAGGTTTTCCGTGAGCCAAGACTACAAAGCCACCCTCCACCTGCCGGCGACGGATTTCCCGATGCGCGGCGACTTGCCCAAGCGCGAGCCGGACACGCTCAAGCGCTGGGAGTCGGAAGACCTGTACGCGCGCATTCGCAAGCAGGTCGAAGGCCGGCCCTCGTTCGTGTTGCACGACGGCCCGCCGTACGCCAACGGCGCGATCCACATCGGCCATGCCGTCAACAAGGTGCTCAAGGACATCGTGGTCAAGTCGAAGCTGCTGAGCGGTTTCGATGCGCCGTACGTGCCGGGCTGGGATTGCCACGGCCTGCCGATCGAGCACGCGGTCGAAAAGAAATTCGGCAAGGTTGGTGACAAACTCGATGCAGCCGCGTTCCGCGCCAAATGCCGCGAATACGCCGGCGAACAGATCGACACGCAACGCCGCGACTTCAAGCGCCTTGGCGTGATCGGCGACTGGAGCAATCCGTATCGCACGATGGATTTCCGCTACGAAGCCGACATGCTGCGCGCGCTGGCGAAGATCGTCGAACGCGGCCACGTCATGCGCGGATTCAAGCCAGTGCACTGGTGTTTCGATTGCCAGTCTGCCCAGGCCGAAGCCGAAATCGAATACCAGGACAAGGTGTCGCCCGCGGTCGATGTCGCCTATCTGGCGAAGAATCCAACAACGCTGGCGTCCGCATTCGGTGTTGCGATCGATGCCAGCACCGTCAACAGCAGCATCGATGTCGCAATGCCCATCTGGACGACGACGCCGTGGACGCTACCCGCGAGCCTGGCGGTGACGGTCGGTCCGGAGCTTGATTACGTGTTGGTCGAAGGCCCGCCGCGCGACGATCGTCGTCAATGGCTGGTGCTTGCCGAAGGCCTGGCGCAAGTCGCGCTGCAACGTTATGGCATCGACAACCTCGTCGTGCATGGACGCGCCAGAGGCGTCGAACTCGAAGGCCAACATCTGCGGCATCCGTTCTACGCGGAACGCGACATCCCGGTGCTGCTCGGTGAACACGTCACGGCCGAGGAGGGCACCGGTGTCGTGCATACCGCACCCGGCCACGGACAGGACGATTTCGTCGTGGGTCAGCGTTACGGCCTGATCGACCAATATATTGCCGCGCAACTTAATCCGGTCGATGCGCGCGGTGTCTATCTGCCGAGTACGCCCTCCGCCGGTGAAGTGACACTCGCTGGCCTGCACATATGGAAAGCCAACGACGTCATCGCGGATGTTCTGCGTGGCAACGGAAGCCTGCTCGCATCGAGCAAACTCACGCACAGCTATCCGCACTGCTGGCGCCACAAGACGCCGGTCGCATTCCGCGCCACGCCGCAGTGGTTCATCTCGATGGAGCAGGCCGGACTGCGCCGCGATGCGCTCGCTGCGATCGGCAAGGTCGGCTGGTTTCCGGACTGGGGCGAGGCGCGCATCACCGGCATGGTCGAAGGTCGCCCGGACTGGACCATTTCGCGCCAGCGTTACTGGGGTGTGCCGATCGCGTTGTTCATCGATCGCGAAAGTGGCGAAACGCATCCCGATTCGGTCGCGCTGATGCGCAAGGTCGCCGACAAGGTCGAACGCGACGGCGCCGATGCGGGGTACGCGCTCGATGCCGCGGAACTGCTCGGCGACGATGCCGCCCGCTATGACAAGGTTACCGACATCCTCGACGTCTGGTTCGACTCCGGCGTGACCCACGACTGCGTGCTCGCGCAACGTCCGCAGGACGGACTGCGCAAGCCGGCTGACCTGTACCTGGAAGGCTCAGACCAGCATCGCGGCTGGTTCCAGTCGTCGTTGCTGACCGGCGTGGCGATCGATGGCGCCGCGCCCTACAAGCAGGTGCTGACGCATGGCTTCGTGGTCGATGCGGACGGCCGCAAGATGTCGAAATCGTTGGGCAACGTGGCGCCGCCGCAGCAGGTGATCGATACGCTCGGCGCGGATGTGCTGCGGTTGTGGATCGCCGCGACCGATTACCGCAACGAAATGTCGGTGTCGGACGAAATCCTCAAGCGCAGCAGCGATGCCTATCGACGCATCCGCAACACCGCACGCTTCCTGCTGGGCAACCTGCATGGCTTCGATCCGGAAACGCACCTGCGCGCGTTAGACGACATGGTCGCGCTGGACCGGTGGATCGTGCATCGTGCGCATGAATTGCAGGAAAAAATCATCGATGCCTACGCGCGCTACGACTTCGCCGAGATCGTGCAGGCGCTGTCGAACTTCTGCAGCGTCGACCTGGGCTCGCTGTACCTGGATGTGACCAAGGACCGGCTGTACACGATGCCGGAGGATTCACGCGGCCGCCGATCGGCGCAAAGCGCGATGTACCGCATCGCCGAGGCATTGGTGCGCTGGATCGCGCCGATCCTCAGCTTCACTGCCGACGAGTTGTGGAAATATCTTCCCGGCAAGCACGACGACAACGTGCTGTTCGCGACGTGGTACGACGGACTTGCGCCATTGCCCGGCGACGTTGCGTTGTCGGCGCAGGACTTCGAGCATTTGCTGGCATTGCGCGAACAGGTCAGCAAGTTGCTGGAGCCGATGCGTGCGAACGGAGAGATCGGCGCTGCGCTCGAAGCAGAAATCACGTTGTGCGCGGGCGTCGCAGATCAGAATTGGCTGGCGCCATTGGTCGACGAGCTGCGTTTCCTGTTGATCAGCGGCGATGTCACGCTGCAGGCGGATAATGCGGTCCGCGACATCGGCATCGTCGCAACGCCGACGAAAAAGCAGAAATGCATACGCTGCTGGCATTACCGCGCCGATGTCGGTGTGCATGCGGAACATCCAGAGATTTGCAGTCGCTGTGTGTCAAATATTGAAGGGCCGGGTGAAGACAGGCAGTGGTTTTGATGCTTCCTTCTCCCTTCGGGAGAAGGTGCCCGAAGGGCGGATGAGGGCGGAAGAAAGACTCGCCAACGCACGTTAACCGCGACCTGAAAGTCCGCGCCCTCATCCGGCGCTGCGCGCCACCTTCTCCCGAGGGGAGAAGGGATCAAACAAAGGCACTGGTTCCATGACTAATCCAAAACCCAACGCACTGATCTGGCTCCTGCTCTCGATCACAGTGATCGCACTCGACCAGCTCAGCAAACGCTGGGTGCTCGACACCCTGCCCGAATACCAGGCGATCCCGGTCATCGATGGCTTCTGGAACTGGTACCGCACCTATAACACCGGCGCGGCTTTCAGCTTCCTCAGTGACGCCGGTGGCTGGCAGAAATATTTCTTCGTGGTGCTCGCGATCGCAATCACCTTGCTGCTGACATTCTGGTTGTCGAAAATGCCACGTCGCGACTGGAAATCCGCGCTGCCATTCGCCCTGGTCATCGGCGGCGCGATCGGCAATGTCATCGATCGCCTGCTGTACGGCCATGTCGTCGATTTCATCCAGTGGCACTGGCAGGACCATTACTGGCCAGCATTCAACATCGCCGATTCAGCCATCGTTGCCGGCGCCATCGGCATCGCCTTGTTCGGCTTGCTCGACAGCAAGCGCAGCGCGAAAATGCCGGCAACATCCGGCAACGGAGCGGAGTAAAATTCGGCTATGGATGTGCTGCTCGCCAACCCCCGCGGATTCTGCGCCGGCGTCGATCGCGCGATCGAGATCGTCAAGCGCGCGATCGAGACGCTGGGTGCGCCGATTTATGTGCGCCATGAGGTCGTCCATAACCGTTTCGTCGTCGACGACCTCAGGCGCCGTGGCGCGGTGTTCGTCGAGGAACTGAATGAAGTACCTGATGGCGCCACCGTGATTTTTTCTGCGCATGGCGTGTCGCAGGCCGTACGCGCCGAAGCAGCGCAGCGCGATCTGAAAGTGTTCGATGCCACCTGTCCGTTGGTGACCAAGGTGCATCTGGAAGTGGCCCGCCATTGCCGTGCCGGTCATGACGTCGTGTTGATCGGCCACGCCGGGCATCCTGAAGTCGAGGGCACGATGGGGCAGTGGGATGCCGGCAACGGTGACGGACGGATCTACCTGGTCGAGGACATCGACGATGTCGCGACGCTGGAGATCGCACAACCCGACAACGTTGCGCACACCACGCAGACCACGCTGTCGGTCGACGACACGCGCGCGATAATAGAAGCGCTGCAGCGCAAGTTCCCCGCCATCCAGGGGCCCAGAAATGACGACATCTGCTACGCCACGCAGAATCGTCAGGACGCTGTGCGCGAATTGACCAAGGAGTGCGACCTGATCCTGGTGGTCGGTTCCCCCAACAGCTCCAACTCCAATCGCCTGCGCGAGCTGGCGGAGCGCGAAGGCGTCGAGGCGCACCTGATCGACGGCGCCATCGAGATCGATCCGCTCTGGATCGAGGGCAAGCGCCACATCGGCGTCACCGCGGGCGCATCGGCGCCGGACGTGCTGGTCCGCGGCGTCATCGACCGGCTGCGCGATCTGGGTGCAGACGCCGTGCGCGAGCTCAACGGCAAGCCTGAAGACATGGTTTTCGCGCTTCCCAAGGAGCTGCGGCTGCAACTGGTCGATTGACCCGACCCCGCGCGAAACCTAGAATCCACGGCCCGATGCCGGAATAGCTCAGTTGGTAGAGCGGCGCATTCGTAATGCGTAGGTCGTAGGTTCGATTCCTATTTCCGGCACCACGACGCAATCCCGGCCTCCTGCATAACTGCCCGGATTCACCACGAAACGCCCGCCTAGACTGGCTTTCGGCGCTCTCGCCTCCTACAGAATCACCCGTGTTTACCCCGGGCTGCCCGCGTCAACTCCCCAGAAATTCCCCATACCATGTTCGCTATGGCGAGCATCCAGCGATCCGGCACGAAGTGGCGGGTTCAACTCTACATTCACGGCACCCGCGACTCTGGCACGTTCAAGACACGTCAGGAAGCCGCGCAGTGGGCGCTACGGCGCGAGTCCGAGCTGTCGGGCAGGAAGCTACCGGACAACACCTTCGCAGCCGCCATGCGCCGCTATGCGCGCGACGTGGCCCCGCTGCACAAGGGCGAACGCTGGGAGACGATCCGGCTCAAGGCGCTGGAAGCCGATCCGATTGCAGCACGCAAGCTGGCGGGATTGGCAGGCAACGACTTCGCCGACTGGCGCGATGCACGGCTGACGAAGGTTGCGCCTGGCACTGTAGCCCGCGAGATGAACCTGCTGCGCTCAGTGCTGGAAGCCGCACGGCGGGACTGGCACTGGATTCGGGTCAATCCGATGCAGGACGTGCGTTGGCCCACGACACCGACCGGACGCAAGCGCCGGGTCGCGCCGGATGAAGTGAAGGCCGTGACCGAAGCATTCGGTGTGGGCAAGCTGCAAGCCGTGACGGCAACGCAGCGGGTCGGGTTGGCCTTCCTGTTCGCGCTGGAAACCGCCATGCGCTCCGGCGAGATACTGCGCCTGCACTGGCGCGACATCCACTTGACCGACCAATACGTGATGCTCCCACGCACCAAAAACGGGGACGTGCGGGAAGTGCCGCTGACGAGGCGGGCGGTGACGATCCTCAAGGCGTTGCCCGAAAGCGATGGGCCGGTGTTCGCGGTGGATGACCTGTCGCGGGATGCGCTCTGGCGCAAGACGCGGCCAAAGGCATTGGCTGACCTGCACTTCCACGACAGCAGGGGTGAGGCGATCTGGCGGCTATCCAAAAAGCTCGATGTTCTGCAACTCGCCCGGGTGATCGGTCACCGGGATCTGAAAAGCCTGCTGCACTACTACAACGAAAGCGCCGCCGATATGGCGAAGCGGCTAGGCTGAGCGCCTTTGTTCCGTGGCCCACGCATCGACTTCCGACTTCTTCCACGTCCGCGTGACCGAGTTCGACCTGGGGAAGTCTGGACGACACGCCACGCGCTCCAGGAAGCCGCGCCGGTTCACGCCGCCCTTCGGGTTGACCATCCCCAGGTACATAGCGCAGGCGTCCGCTGAGAGCCACCTGTCGCCAGCCACGAGCGCCGCGATGATCGTCAGCGTTTCGGTCGCCTCACTCATCGCCCGGCCCCGCGTCTGGAACTCGTGCGGCATTGCAGGCCGTCGCAATGAAGGCGGCCGTGGTCTTATCTTCTACGCAGGCGATCCGAATCTGGCCTGGATTTTCGATGAACCAAGCGGTGGAGCCTGTGACTGTGCTGGGACGAATTGACCACGGGCCTGAAATGGCAAGTACAGCCAATGCCTCCACTTCGCTGCGCTGGATCATGTCTCTCCCTTCGCCGTCGCGGCGAATGGCGGCGTCGTCGAGTTCAGCGTCAACATCGGCCTCTGTTATGCCGAAGCCGAACTCATCGACTCCGGTGTGCTGTGATCGCCAATACCGATACCGCGCAGCATCCGCATCCAGCCCGCGCACGTAGGCTTGCAGGTCGGGTGGGAGTGTTGCGAGGTCGAAAATGTAGAGCGGCTTCACGTCCCCACCCCCTCATTGCCAGCCGCTACGATAGTGGTGAGGGCAGCCGGGCGTATCTGCACTAGCAACAGGTCGTTTCCGGCGGCTGTAAGAGGCTCAGCGTTTCTGCCAACATGGGCAGCCGTGATGCGCGTCTCTCTTACGCCCTCATAGTCGTCCGGCCATCCGCGTTGTCGCAAATGCCAGGCCAATCGCATATGTGATTTCGCATCTCGCCGCCGCGTTCGCGCATCTGACGTGTAGTCAGAACGGTGTGGGTTTTCGCGTGCCAACCGATCCAGTCGCCGTGCGTTCTGCGTGGAGGATCGCGCGAGCGATACGACGAACCCCAATTGCGATAGGGGCCGCATGTAGCAGGCTTCGCGCCCACAGCGGCACGGGCCAGGTGTCTCGCACAGCGTGGTGGGGGCGGTCATATTTCCACAGCCTCGTAAGTCGCGGCGAAAATGTCAGGCTTACACGGGTAGATTTCGCCGCTGACGCCTTGAATAATCCAGTCGTTCGGGCTGGCGGTCATCGCACCTTCAAGCGTGATGATGGAAAAAATGCCGCCATCGTGAAGTTTCAGCGAATGATTCTTGACAGCCTCGATGGCCCACGCAGGGAAGTCCGCGAGGCTAATGCTGCCGCTGTTGTGGAAGGCTTCGATCACGACGGGCTTCTTTCGGAATTTCATGTCGTATCTCCACGAGGCGGGCGCTGGGCGAGGAAGTCTGAAACGTCCTTACGCCGCGGCCAGCTAGACCAGAAATCACGGCGCAACAACCCAACCGCCTCATTGAGCGCGGCCTCGGTAGTAGACGGCGGCGAATGGGTGAGGGTGTATGCGAACGTCAGTCGGGCGCAGCACTTTTGCAACTGCGCAATCTCGGCTTCCTGCTCGGCGAGGGCGGTGCGGATGATTTGGACTTGCTCGAGTTCCTGTCGGGTACACGCCGACTGCGCAAAGTAGTCCAACGCCTCTTTCAGCCCGGTCATTTCGGTTCCTTTGTGGTGCGCGTGACTTCCACAATGCGAACTGGCCCGTCTTGCCCGTATATCATTGCGTAGTGTTCAATTTCCTGCTGCGCCGCTTCATAAGGGCCGCTAGTCACGGCAACGATCATTTCGTCCTGCCATAGCTCAAAGTTAACCTCACTCTGCACGTCAGGCTGTGCGAGGGCTTGTTCGGCACGCTGTATCCAAAGAGCCGGATGCTGCCCGCTGATACTTTTAATGGATCGGTCGACGTTTATTTCTTCGACCAGCGCCAGCAACGCATCCCGGTTCGGCACGCCCGCGCGCTCGGTGTCCACTACCGACGCAACCTCGGGCTGCGTTGCGCCGACTTCGATGCCGCCGTCGAAGGATGGGGCGGGCTGCGATTGCAGGTATTCGGCAATCTCCTCGCTTCGTGCGTGCAAGTCGGTAAACAGCGCGTCCATACGCTCACTCGGGACTGTTGGCGCAGGGGTGGGGCGGGCTGCTACCCATGCCGCTTTGCAAGCGTCGTAGTTGTTCCAGAATCTGGCATCGACTGATCCGTACCATTTGTCAAAATCAACCGCATCCCCACCCGCCTGCGTGGTACGCCGCTCGATGTATTCCTCGGCAGCAAACTTCGCCGCACCCCACGGTTGGTTACTGCTTGAATGTTCACCAATATCGGCGTCGGTGATCTCGGCAATCATGGCCGCCAGTTCATCGGAGGCATCGTGGTAGGCGTCACGATCTCGCAGCGTCTTGTCCCACATGGCGTCATCGTCTGGACGTGCCGCCTGCGGGGTGAGGGCGGCTTCGCTCAATCGACGTTGCACAAGGTCGATCATGGAATCACGGAATATCAAGTCCTTTCCATTGAGCTTGCTCGCTGGCCGGATAGCGAACAATGTCCGGCTCAACTCATCGCCGTCGATCAGTGTGTTCATTCGACAGGCCCACTAGGCCCGCGCAATTCCGTTTCCTCTGCGTTGGTTGCTTCGCGCACGTTGACCGACTGTCCTTGGTGCATGTATGTTTTATGTGAGTCTCCCTTGCTCCGTAGTGCGACACTTGGGTAGCCGGTGACTTCAACAATCACGGCATGATTGCCGCCGTTGTGTTCGATTTTTACTTCGGTCGTCATTACATTCCACTCCTCATGCTGTGACTCATTGAAGTTGTGCCGCATCGGGAGCAGGTCGTACTCCACTCGCAGCCGTCATCCGATTCGTACGGTTTGCCATCCCACTTGTGTTCGCATGGACCTTCGGGGCAAGCGCAGTAACATGCGTTCTTGTGGTGCAGAGAACATAGGCTGGAAACTTCCCAGCCTTTGGCTTGCATCTGTTTCGCAAAGGCATCGGTCGCTGCATTGCGCTCGGCACGCAAGACATCAAAATCTGGTAACGCCTGCGCTGCGGGTGTGGTCATGTTCATGCGGCTATTTCCTGATCCAGATAGATAGCGAGTCGTTCGGCGTAGCCATTTGAGGCCAGCACCGCTGTTGTCAATTTGTGGCAAAGGGAATGACACGGCTTGCAAAGGAACATCACACCTAGCGGGTTGGCATAGTCCGCGTGATGCCCTTCGATGGGTGGCTTTCCACCGCAAAACCAGCACGCAGCCGGTCGTTTCATCTGGCCTTTCGTGATGGCGTAATTAACCTTGATCCTGGCGCGATGTTCGTGCGTTCGCTCCAAGTAACGACGGCGGTCATATTCGCGGGTCGAGTCATTTCTCCCGCCGCGAACATCGCTTTTCGTGCAGTCCTTGCACTTGCCAAGCAAGCCGTCAGCCATCTGTGGGTGGCCGTAGAACTCGGCGCGGGCCTTTGACAGCCCGCACTTGAAACATGTTTTTTCGATGGTGTTCATGCTCACCTTAGTTAAAAGGAATTTCTTCGCCATCAAACTCGGCGGCCGGTGCGTTGCTCGTGCGTTGTGGTCGGGCCTGGCGCTGCGTTTGTTCGCCATCTTTAGGCTTCGGCTCGTAGAAGTTGATCCAGCCATTGAAGCCAACCGGGATCGCTTCCAGCTTCATCGTCATGCTGCCGTCGTCGCGTTGCATGAGCGCGCCCACGTTGACATATCGGGTCTTTTCGTTGCCTTCGCGGTCGGTGTACTTTTCGCCCGCATAGACTGCATCGTGTGTTTTCTTCATTGCCATGATTACGCTGCCTTCTGTTGTGCGGTTTCGCGGCTGAGTGCCGCTTCGAGTTTTTTGGTAACAAGGTGATCGGCGAACCCTTCCGCCTTGAGTAGGGCGACGGCTTCCGAAGCGGCGGAATGCAGCGTGGCGTTGGCGATTTCAGCGTCCTTCGCACGCTTGGCTGCGGCCTTCTTTTCGGTGTCCAGTCGTTCGCGCTCAGCGGCAGCGGCGGCTTGTTCTTTCCGCAGCGACTCAGCAGCCGCAGCCCGCTCGGCATCTTCCTTACGGCGAGCCTCGGCACGCTCTGCGTCGATACGGGCCTGCTCGGCTTCTCTGGCTTCGCGTGTGGCGCGTTCGGTAGCCTCCAGCATTGCACGCGCCTGATCTTCAAGGCGGCGCTCCTCGGCTGCTACACGGTCACGCTCGGCCTGTGCCAGTCGGTCAGCCTCAGCGCGCACGGCGTCCTGTTCGGCCCGCAAGCGATCCAGTTCCGCGCGGTCTGCCTTGATGCGTTCCTGCTCGGCATCGTCTGCATGTCGCTTGTCCAACGCTGCCCGTAGCGCATTGATTGCCAGCCGTGTTTCGTACGTGGCAGCGGCTTGCAAGTCATCCGGGAACGTCGCCGGGTCGATGGCTTCAGCGATGATCGCTTCGATGGCCTCAGCCGTGGCATTGACCGCACGCAACGGTAGCGCCTTGATCGCATCGAACCTGGCATTGATCGCGGCAATGCGCTGGCGCTCAGCTTCCTCACGCGCCTGCTTTTCCAGTTCCTTGCGATCCTCTTCCTTCTTGATGATCGAGTCGATGGGATTTTCCAGCGCGGCAATCTCAGCCGTGATGCGCTTGGCTTCCGAGTCAATCTGGCGGCAGCGTTCCAGCGCCGGAGCCTTGATCTCCACGCGAGTCTTTTCCAGTGTGACGCGGTACTCGCGCAATTCAGCGCGGCCCTTCTTGGCCTCGGTCATGCCCTTGCCGGTGGCTACGTCGTACACCATGTCGGCGTAGCGCGTGCGAAGGTCGGCCAGCGCGGCCTCGGTCTTGGTGTATTCGGCGATAGCGGTTGTCATGCGATGGCTTCCTTCTGTCGTTTGATTTCCTTGGTGATGCTTGTGCGAACAGGGCTTTCCAAGCGCGACCACAACGCGGCCTTTTCGTCTGTGTCGAGTTGCTGCCCTGCCATGTAGTCCACGGCGTCTGCCGGATCGTTGGCAACCCGCTTGACGACTTCATCAGCCAATCCAAGCAAGAATGTTTGCGATTCCGCTGACTGCGCTTCCCACACTCCGTCCAGTGGACGCCCTATCTGATGCGACGTGTTGACCTCCACGGCTTCAACCGTGATGGTCTCGCCGGTCGTTGCTTGCGCCATTTCGTCAGCGGTGTAGAGGCCGGAAAGTTCGGCTGGGAACGCGCGCCGCAGTGCCAATGCTTCGGCGACCTTTGCGATCATTAGTTCCGGCATCTTTCCCCACAGGCCAGATGGCTTGCCTTCCTTCGTCAACTGCCGATAGCTGTCCATGCGAGCGACGGCATACAGCGGCTCCTTGAAGTCGGAGCGCATGACGGCCACGCGCGCAGCAGCAGGCGGTTCCTTGCCTAACCAGCAGTCAACCCACTTCTCGCCGTCCGCCGTCCACCACGGCCCAAGCTGGCCTGCATACTTGCCGGATCGTTCGGCCACAAGCCGGAAGCCGTCGATGCTGACCTGAATCGACATGACTTCCCGGCGCTCGCGCGAGTCCCAACGCTTGACCGAATATATCTGGCGTGCAAACGGGTCTAACCCTGTTCGTTGGCACTGTTGTACGAATAGGGAAAGCTCATCATCCGTAGCGCCTTTGGCGATTGTTCGCTTTATCAAAGCGACTTGATCGCTGCCCATCATGGTGGTGAGTTGGTTCATCGTCATTTCCCCGTCTGCTGAATCTGTGTGAGTGGCTGCCTCACCGGCAACTGTCCTGGCGCACCGTCCCGCGTGTTGGCCGATTGCTGGCAGTACCGAGAAAAGTTCTCGAACTTCTGCAACTGGTCGTAGTGTTTTTCTAAGGGCGTCATTTGCAACGGATCGGTTTTGGCCAGCCGCATCGTCGCGTGTTTGTTCATCGCTGTGCCTGCGCTGCTGCAAGTTGCCGCGCCAGACCGCGAATCTCACTCTTGACGTAACCAATATCTCGATAAGTTTCATCGTGGCATTGGCGGAACCATGCTTCAGGTCGGCCGGAGTAGGCCGGGGTGAAGTCCCATGCGTGTGCGCAATCGAAGCCAAACCACCACACATGATCCGGCTCACCTTCGCTGGGAATGTGGCAGATACCGCGCTGTTCACCGCTTTCGTGCGGGCGGCACTTGTCAGCGAAAGTCAGGCCGCCATGCACGTCGATGTCTGCTTCGTCATAGCCTTTCCCGAAAAGCGGATGATTCTCGGCAACTCCAACATATCCACACAGCCCGCCACTTGACCCGCGCACTACCAAGCACGGCAAGCCAGTCACTTCGTCTGCAAACTGCATCTTGTCCGGCTCGTTGTCCCACTCGCCACGCGCCCAATCGGACTTGTCAATCGTTCGGTATTCAATGGCTTTCATGCGATAAACCCCTTGATCGTGAGTAGTACCCAGCCGCAGCCGAGCATGAGAATCCACGCCGCGCAGAAACACGCCAGTTCAGTCCAGTCGTCCGGTTGCGTGTTCATGCGGCCTCCTCATTGAACGTGTCGGCCATGTCCAGCGCAGCGCGTAGTTCGTTGCGCTGGGCTGGTGACAGGTCGAGCGCGATGGTCGCGTCCTGCGTGCGAATCCAGATGCAGGGTTCGTCGTCGGAACATGCGATCCGGACGCGCGTTCCTGCCTCGCGATGGATATAGGTCGCGGTACTCATGCGGACTCTCCCTTGTAGGCGGCGAGTGCGGCGCGGGCGTGCTTACCCGGACGTTGCGGCACGATTCCGTTGCCGTGTAATACGTCCCACTCTTTCGCTATGCGGCTGTCAGCCTCATTCAGCCAATCGCCGCCATTGGTGAGCGCAGACACAACAATAGCTGCGAACACGGCTTTGGGGATTTCGTTGTAAAGCGCCGGGTTGAGCACTTCGGCGTAGTCGTTGGTGGTCTTGTTTAGGACGCTCATTGGTCGCTCATCCGATCATCAAGCCGCTGCAACTCAGCCCGCGCAGCAGGCCAGTAGTGTTCGCGGATGTAGGCGTGCAGCGAGTCGGTGAGGTTGACGGCGATCACTACGTCAAGGCCATGCCCGCTCTTGTGGAATGTGCGAACTAGCCCACCGCGCAATTCCGTCGTCACGTAAAGCCATTCGCCAACCCACTCGTTGAACGTGGCCGGTTGCTCGATGGCAATGTCCGTCAGCCACTCGTCGGAACGCTTGCCGTCGTTGTCGACAGGCTCGGCTTGGTTGTCGTGCAACCTTTGTGCCTGCCCGAAACTCATGGCACGCCCCTCCATGTCGGGTGGCCTACGCGGGCGCGGGCGGTGCGACTGCGGAACTTGTCGCGTTCAAGCACATAAAGCTCCGCAAACTCGTCATCACTCATGCCTGTGGTGTCGATTTCGTGGCCTTTCAGATCCAGCGGATGAAGCCAAAGCGCGTCATCATCTCGGATGTAAAACCGCATCCCACGCGCCAGAAGGCCCCTGGGGTCGCTTGAGTTGTCAGGGATTTCCTGGCTCGATTCCGCCACCACGTCCACCGGCTGCGCGTTCGTTTCGTTGACCTGTTGGGCGTTCATGCCGCACCCGTCAGATACAGAAACTCACAGCCCGGCGACTTCAATTGGATCAGCGCTGCAAGGGCAAGGTCGGCAGAAACGGTCAGCACACGGTCACGCGCGGCAGCGGCAGCGGCATAGGCATCGGCATAGGTATAGGCAGCGGCATAGGCCGCGGCAACGGCATAGGCAGCGGCAACGGCATCGGCATCGGCATCGGCATCGGCATAGGCCGCGGCATAGGTATAGGCCGCGGCACGGGCAGCGGCATCGGCAACGGCATAGGCATAGGCATAGGCTTCCTTGCGAGCCGCTCTTGCCGTGTTTCGCGCGGCCTCTGCGGCTGCTTGCGTGCCTTCCTGCTCACAGCGAATCGCTGCGGCCTCTAGCCGATCGGCATGTTTCGGGTTGCGACTCGCAGCGACGCGCAAGGCAATCGGCACGATCTGCCGAATCGTTTGCTCGGCGACGATATGCCGAAATGCTTTCTGGTCAATTTGGTCGGAGCCAAGCTGCGCGATGGCGAGCTTGCGCATCCCTTTCGTGCGCGCTTGATCGGATGACCAGCGCGCATCGTTCAATCGAATCTTGAAGGCCCGCACCGCCGCGCCAACGCAGGGCGGGTTGTCGGAGTGGGGTAGGCCTAGCGCCAGACAAATAGCGGCTTCAACGCATAGCTTTCCGGGTTCAGGAACGCCCAGCCCCTGCACCAGTCCTTGGTCAACTACATCAAGGCAGCGTTTCGCAACGTCCGCGTTCAGAACGAATGTCATTTCAAGGCTCCGGTGGTCAATGCTTTTTCGATGTCCCAGCCGCGCCGAAAGCGGCCCTGCAAGCTGGAATGTGTGATACCGAGTTGCCGCGCCCGCCGTAAGCTGAAAAGTCAGGGCGGTTGGCGTTTGTGCAGCGGCTAATCATGTTCCGCCAACAAAGATAAGTCGGCGTGCGCTTACGGCCAGTTGTGTGCGAATGACGCTCGTAAGGCTTCAACACCTTGCGGGCGATTGTTTCGTTGACCTGTTGCATCTCAACTCCCTGCCAGGTTGGCTGGCTTGGGAGTGATGCTAAATCAGATTAGCGGCTGATGTCAACAGATTTAGCAATTTAATTTAGCAGGCACAAAAAAGCCCCGACTGGCGGGGCTGGGGAGTGCAGACAAGCAAAACCCCTTCTGCTTCTCATAGCCGTTCATGCATGGGCGCAATGTTCGCCCATGCGTAAATCG
>JBBJNO010000163.1:0-6166 GCA_037720875.1 Luteimonas sp.
GCAGGATGTCGGCCATCTGCTGCACCTGGAAATCGCTGGGCGCGGACTGCGTGATCACGTTCTCGTCGCGCGCGAACGACGCGTCCACGCCCTTGAAATCGAATCGCGTGGTGAGTTCACGGTTGGCCTGGTCGACCGCGTTGGTGAGTTCGTGGGTGTCGACTTCGGAAACGACGTCGAAGGACGGCATGGCGTGCTCTGCTTTTTGGGATGACCGGGGCTGCGCAGGTTAGCCGATCGGCTCGGGACTGGCATCGAAACGGCGCGCGTAGTCGCGTTCATCGACCACCCGTTGCACCTCGACATCGGCCAGGTCGGGCGCGGCGTAGACCGCGTAGGCGACGCTGCCGTCGCGTCGTCCCACCTGCTGCAGGCGGTAGCGCGAACGGCCACCGCCAGTGTTTTCCGGGTAGTGCGCGGGTGGCACGGCGCCATCCAGATCCAGTTCGCTGTTGTCGACGGCGCCGCCGATGAAGAGTGCCCGCATGGTCGTGCTCCTGTGCAGAGGGATGCGCCGATCTTGCTGGACGCGATGTTGCCGGGGCATGAAAACGCAACGGCGATGCGCCTGTCTGCCATCGCTGCAAAGTTTTGCTCGTCATTGCAGCGAAAGCGGGAATCCAGCGACTTTGGGCTCCAGGGCACTGAATTCCCGCTTTCGCGGGAATGACGAACAACGACGCCAGGCTGATAACGTATGCGTTGATCTTCAACGCAAGAGGAGGACCCCATGTTGCAGACCCCCGCCTACGCTGCCGCCGATGGCGCATCGCCATTGGCACCCTTCACCATCGAACGCCGCGAACCGCGCGCCAACGAAGTGCTCATCGACATCCTGTATTGCGGCGTCTGCCACAGCGATATCCACCAAGTGCGCGACGAGTGGGGCGGCAACGGGATTTTCCCGATGGTGCCCGGCCACGAGATCGTCGGCCGCGTGGCGCAGGTCGGCGCGGGGGTCGACACGTTCAAGGTCGGCGACGCGGTGGGCGTGGGCTGCTTCGTCGATTCGTGCCGGGCCTGTCCGCAATGCCGTGGTGGCGAGGAGCAGTACTGCGACCACGGCATGACCGCGACCTACAACTCGCGCGAGCGCGACAGCAAGGCGCCGACCTATGGCGGTTACTCGACCCGCATCACCGTCGATGAACAATACGTGCTGCGTATCCCCGAGAGCATCCCGCTGGATCGCGCCGCGCCGCTGCTGTGCGCAGGCATCACCACGTATTCGCCGCTGAAATATTTCGGCCTGAAACGCGGTGATGCATTGGCGGTGGTGGGGCTGGGCGGGCTCGGGCACATGGCGGTCAAGTTCGGCGTGGCGATGGGTGCGACGGTGACGGTGCTCAGCACGTCGGAAAACAAACGCGAGGATGCGCTGGCACTGGGTGCGCATGCGTTCGCCTCCACGCGCGACGCGGCAACTTTCAAAAAACTCGCCGGCAGCTTCGATTTCATCCTCGACACCGTCTCCGCGCCGCACGATTACAACGCCTGCCTTTCGCTGCTGAAGGCCAACGGCACGATGATCCTGGTCGGCATTCCCGACCAGCCCGCGCCGGTGGCCGCTGGCGCGCTGATCATGCGCCGCCGCAAGCTGGTGGGTTCACTGATCGGCGGCATCCGCGAGACGCAGGAGATGCTGAACTACTGCGCGCAGCATGGCATCGCCTCGGATATCGAATTGATCGACATCGTCAGCATCAACGAGGCCTACGAGCGCATGATCAAGGGCGATGTGAAGTACCGCTTCGTCATCGACATCGCGAGTTTGAATGCGGCGGCTTGATCGCGATTCACATCACGCCGCAATGATTCGACAGGAGTTTCGTACATTTTCGCAGGTGTGTGGCGGTTTCCGTTGACGCGCTTGTCAAAACAAACGCCGCTCCTGACGAGCGGCGTGTTTTTTGCGAATCATTTCAAACGGCGACTTGTCAGGTAATAACCAAGATTGCCGAGCCCGGTGGCGGCGAGCAGGATCGCGATCACGCCGGGGGTGATTTCGGTCCAGCCGATCGCTTCGATCAGCACGAAACCGGCGGCCAGCAGCAACAGCAGGATGCCCCAGCGCAACGAACCGTGGCGGCGGCGGACTTCGTCGCCTTCCAGCATCGAGCGCACCAGTTCCTGCGAACCGTTGGAGTCGACCATCTGCCGGCGCACGCGGGCATCGACGACGGCCTTGATGGCATAGGTGATACAGACGAACAGGGCAATTGGAACGAGTAGGGCGAAGTCCATGATGGTGTCTCTCGAAAAGGTGATTGGGGCTTGCGAGACAGTAGATACGCCGACCGTGCACCCGGTTGCAGCACGCCGGGTGCAACCGATGGCCGCCTGGGCGTATCCCTGTCGGCATGACGCAGGACGACCGCAGTTTGGTGACCGCCGTGCTCGGCCACGTGCCGGGCGCGTTCGAGCGGCTGGTGCGCGACTACCAGGGCTTGTGCTGGCACATCATTCAGCGCATGGTCCGCCACCCGGACGACACCCGCGAGTTGTGCCAGGAAACGTTCCTGCGCGTGCACCAGTCGCTGCATCAATACCGCTACGAGAGCAAATTGAGTTCGTGGATCGGGCAAGTCGCCTATTCGGTCGCCAAGCGCCATCTCGAACGCAAGCGTATTCCCTTGGTGGAGCCTGCGGCCGACGGCGACGGCCTGTCGCTGGCCGAATCGGTCGGCGACGACTTCGACCTGGAAGCGGCCTGTGCGGATTCGGAGATCAACGCCATGCTGCACGCCGCGATCGAGGGCCTGCCGCCGTTGCAACGCACCCTGCTGACGCTGTATCACCTGGAGGAGGTTCCCATCGTCGAGATCGCGAAGATCACCGGGCTCGCCGAAGGCACCATCAAGAGTCATCTGTTCCGCAGCCGCCTTCGCCTGCGCGAAGTACTGGAAATCCGGATGGGAGTCGCCGCATGAAGACCGAATTCGACCGCCTGCAGGAGCTTGAATGGCAGGCGCAGGAGCGCGCACTGCGCGAAGAACGCGAACGTAGCGGCGTGCCGCCCACGGATTCGCGCATCGCCGAATATCGATTGATCGCCCGCGCCTTGCGGCAGCCGCTGCCGGATCTGTTGCCGGCTGACTTCGCGCGGGATCTGGCGGCACGCGTCGGCCACGTCCCGCTGGATACGCGGCTGGAGCGTTGGTTGATGCGTTTGCTGGTCGGCGCGATGGTGATGTCGGGACTCGCCACAGCACTGATCTACGGCGCAGGGTGGTGGCAGGCGGTTGTCGACAGCGTGCCGCAAACATCGGCGACGACGGTCAACTGGATTTTCGCAATTGCTGCCTGCATGGGCGGTTCGTGGTTGTTTGAGTGCATGCGGCAAGTGGCGGCGCACGATGCTGTCGCTCGCGCCTGAGTCTTGATGACAACCGACGCAGCGGTGCAAGAGCGTCGCAGCTTGCGCGGGCGTGCGCAAAATACAGGGACTGGTGGGTGATTGCCGGCATCGGCATCACCGGCACGCTGGCGCAGGTCGCGCTGACCGAAGCGTTCCGCCGCGGCGAGGCCTCGTTGATCGCGCCGCTGGAATATACCGCGCTGCTGTGGAGCGTGATGCTCGACATCAGCCTGTGGGGCGTGTTGCCGGATCGCGTGACCTGGGTCGGCGCGGCGATCATCGTGGTCAGCGGCCTGTATTTGTTGCGTCGCGAACGCGTGCACGCCGTGGTCGAACATCCATGACAAAACGGACATCGCCATGCCGCTGTTGCTGATCCCGTTGCTGATCCTCGGTGTGATCGCGCTGTGGGCCGTGCTGCTGCCGATTGCGTTGCTGCAGCGCTATCGTCGCGGCAAGGCGCGGCGGCGTGCGCAGGGCTGGGTGGTCCGGGGCAATGCGGTGCTGCTGGCGATGTCGGCGATCGTGTTCGTGCTGGGTGCATGGATCGGTGCGCAGTGGATCGTGGGCGCACTGCGGTACGCGTGCATCGGGCTCGGTATGGGCATGGCGATCGGCATTGCGGGCCTATGGCTGAGCCGGTTCGAGAACACCGAAAACGGCTTGTACTACACGCCTAATCGCTGGCTTGTGCTCAGCCTGACGACGCTGGTCGCGGCGCGCATCGCGCTGGGCTTCTGGCAGCTGTGGCAACGCTGGCAAACGGACGCGACGATTGGCCCGCAATTGCTGGGCGACCATGCAAGCTTGTTCGCAGTCGGCGGCATCCTGCTCGGGTATTACCTCGCCTATACGTGGGGGTTGCGCAGCCGGATCGTGCGGCTGGCACGGTAACCGGAATGGCTGTTGTGGGGGTGCGAACTCATTCGCACGCTCCTTGTCGTCGGCCAACAGCGTGCGAATGAATTCGCACCTGCAATTTCAGCAGGAGACATGACATGGTCAGCGGTACAGCCGTCACAGTGAAGCAGTATCTCGCGGAGTTGCCTTCAAACGCCGCAAGCGCAGGGTTGCGTGCAGGAAGCCGTCATGACGAAGGTCACGGCGCCGACCGGCACACGACATGCGCGCATCACCTGCGCCATGATGCGGTCACAGCAAGGAGAACCGACATGCGTGCCAAGACGTTTACTTCAATGCTTGTGGTCCCGCTGGTGCTGGCGGCCGCCAGCGCGCAGGCGCGCGAGATCAGCTGCAACGTGGAAAGCGATTACGACTTCGCGCTGACCGAGCGCAGCGTGGTGCTGACCCGCGACTCCGGGATGCCGCGGACGATCCTGATACGGCAGGGCAAACTGTTCATAGATGACACATGGGTGGCCCTCAGTGCGGCCGATCGCACCCGCATCAGCACCTACGAACGCGACGCGCGCGGAGTGATGCCACTGGCGCAGCAGATCGGACGCGATGCGGCCGACATCGCCTTCACCACGCTGGGCGAAGTGGCCGCCGGGTTCAGCAGCCATCCCGCACAGACCCGCGCCAAGCTCGCCAAGGCGCGCGTGCAACTGGACGCGCGGCTGGCGCGCTCGGTCAACGCCAATCATTTCAACGGCGACGATCTGGGTGAAGGCATCGGCGCGGCGGTGAAGGACGCATTGCCGACGTTGATGGGCGATATCGTCGGCGGCGCGATCCGCGCCGCGTTCGGCGGCGACGTCGCGCAGCTCAAGCGCATGGAGAACATGGAGAAACTGATCGAAGCCCGGGTCGAACCGCGCGCCAAGGCGCTGGAGCGCAACGCCGAACTGTTGTGCAACAAGATGGAAGCGCTGGACCGCATCGACAATGCGCTCGAGTATCGCTACAACGGCCAGCCGCTGAACCTCCTCGAAGTCCGGCCGGATGCAAAGCATCGCAAAGAGGACTGACATTCTTATCCATGAGCGAGTTGTGCTCTCGTCCTTGGATCGGTTTCGGGCAGGGGCTGAGCTTGTCGAATAATCACAACAAGAAGTAGGAAAGCCAAACGGCCTTGTGAGCGGATTTGTTTAGAGCTTGCCAGCTCCGCAGTTGAAGAGCTTCCGCCTGGCGGCGGGTAACTTTCTTTGCTGGCACAAAGAAAGTCACCAAAGAAATGCCCTTGGCCAAAGTCCACAGCCCGCGGATTGATGGCTACGGGTATTTTCCGACTCGCCATCCTGGCTCGGTCGGAAAACGTCGCACATCCATGTGCGCCGCCCTTCGGGTCTGCCGACGGCATCGTTCTATCGCATCGTGAAACGAAGCTGCGCGCTGTTACCTTCTCCCTATCTCCCTATCTCCCTTCTCCCTTCTCCCTTCTCCCTTCTCCCTTCTCCCTTCTCCCTTCTCCCTTCGGGTGAAGGTGCCCTCGCGGCTATCCGATCGTATGTTCAATCAGGGTCGGATGGAGGCACTTTCTTTCTGATCGCGTTGCGCGTTGACTCCCTGCGGCGGCAAGTTCTGCTTGCCCTATTTGTCGCCTTAACCCCTCTCCGGCCACAATGGCGATCCCCTCTGTACGCTGGAGTGCCGCATGGCCGAGCTCAAGGAAGCACGCGTTCCCGATATCGGTGACTACGACGGCGTGCCGGTGATCGAAGTGCTGGTCGCAATTGGCGATACCGTTGCCAAGGATCAGGGCCTGGTCACGCTGGAATCGGACAAGGCGACGATGGAGGTGCCCGCGTCGTTTGCCGGCGTGATCAAGGAACTCAGGGTCAAGGTCGGCGATTCGGTCAAGGAAGGCAGCGTCGTCGCGATGATCCAAAGCGGTGATGCGGCCGA
>JBBJNO010000164.1:0-695 GCA_037720875.1 Luteimonas sp.
GGTCGACCTCGACCGCTGGCCCGCCAATGAAACCGCGCGCTTCGGCCAGCTCAAACTGACCATCGCGCAGTTCTTCCTGCCCGGCGGCAGCAGCACGCAGAACAAGGGCGTGGTGCCGGACATCCGTTTCCCGGTCAGCGTCGATGCCAGCGAATTCGGCGAGAGCACCTACGACAATGCGTTGCCGTGGACGCGGATCGCGGCCGTGCCGCACATCCAGTACGGCAACTTCGCACCGCTGCTGCCCAAGCTCGACGTGCTGCACAAGGCGCGCTCGGCCAACGACAAGGAATTCCAGTGGTGGGCGCAGGATGTCGCCGAGTTCCGTGTCGAGCAAGCCAAGCAATCGCTGTCGCTCAACGAGGTTGAGCGCCGGGCCGAACGCGACAAGCAGGAAGCCAAGCGCACCTCACGCCAAGCCGAACGCAAGGCACTGGGGCTCGATCTGGATCCGTTGGCCGACGACAGTTCCGATGACGGCCTGCAGACCAGCGAGCGCGACATCGCCAAGGATGCCGCGCGCCAGAAGGCCGCCGAAAAGCGTCCCGATCCGTTGCTGCGCGAGTCGGCGGCGATCCTGGCCGATGCGGTGACGCTGCTCGCCGCCGATCGTGCGCTGACGGCCCAGGTATTGCCGGAGGCGCAGTCGGCGCAGCACTGGACCGAATAAGGGTTTGGAGCCCTGTAGGGGGGGG
>JBBJNO010000164.1:705-6139 GCA_037720875.1 Luteimonas sp.
CGCACGCTCTTCGCAGACAAAAGCGTGCGAATGAATTCGCACCTACAACTTCAAAGCAAGAATCGGATAGCGGGCACCTTGGGCGCCCGTTAGTCTTTCCGCCATGGACAAGCACACGCAACTACTCGAACGCGCGCGGCAACTGCTCGATGGCGATGCGATGTCGCTGGGTGAACTTGCCAAGGCCGTGGGCATGAGCGCGTCCCACCTGCAGCGCCGCTTCACCGCGCACTTCGGCCTGAGTCCGGCCCAATACCTGGCGCAACGCAAACTCGGTACCTTGAAGTCGGCATTGCGCGAAGGCAACGACGTCAGTGCCGCGTTGTACGACGCCGGTTACGGCTCGCCCTCGCGCGTCTACGAAGACAGCGCCGCCAAACTCGGCATGACGCCCGCGCGTTACCGCACCGGCGGCAGTGGCGAGCAGATCCGCTGGAGCCTGGTCGACACCGCGTTGGGAAATGCGCTGGTGGCGGCGACGCAGCGTGGCATCTGCATGGTCGAACTGGGCGATGACCCCGCGCTGCTCGAACAGAAACTGCAACACGAATTCCCGAACGCGCAACTCTCGCGCGTCGATGCCGGCCGCGATGAATTCCTCGCGCCGCGCCTGCGTGCGGTGGCCGAACATCTGGCCGGCCGTCGCGACGACGTGCCGCTGGATTTGATCGGCACCGCATTCCAGAAACGGGTGTGGGATGCATTGATGAAGATTCCGGCTGGGCAGACGCGCAGTTATGGCCAGATCGCCGCATCGCTGGGCAGTCCCAGGGCCACCCGCGCGGTCGCCAGCGCCTGCGCGCACAACCGCGTCGCGATCGTGGTGCCGTGCCATCGCGTGATCCGCAACGATGGTTCACTGGGCGGGTATCGCTGGGGGCTGCCGTTGAAGGAACGATTGCTGCAGCGCGAGCGCGCGGCCTGACGATGTGATTGGCTCGCGATTGACACGCGCGTGGCACGCAGTGTTGCCACAGCGCTGGGGTTATCGGCGCTGGTGATCGTCGCGTAAGCTGACGAGATTCTCCTGCGTCTCCCTCATGCCGGCGCAAGCCGGGATTTTCCGGCCCTTGTTTGCTCGTCATTCCCGCGAAGGCGGGAATGACGAACTGGAAGAGCAAGATCAAAATGGGTCCCAGCTTGCGCTGGGATGACGACCCAACCATTTGATGCATGCCTGCTTGCCCATTGAAAGACACATATCAAGTTTCGATGGGCGCACACGAACCGATTCGGATTTCACCCCCAACGCATATGACAACGTCTTCATCCGCCAAACCCCGCGCCCTCGCCGTTGCACTCGCACTGACGGCCGTGTACCTGATCTGGGGTTCGACCTATCTCGGCATCCGTTTCGCGCTGGAAGGCGGCTATCCGCCGTTGCTGATGGCGGGCGGACGGTTCGTCATCGCCGGCAGCTTGCTGTACGCCGCGCTGCGCCTGCGCGGCATGCCCGCGCCGACGCGTGCGCAATGGAAGAACACCGCGTTCACCGGCTTGCTGCTGCTCGGCTTCGGCAACGGCATGGTGTGCATCGCGCAGCAATCGGTGTCGTCGGGACTGGCCGCAGTCGCGGTGGCGTCCGCGCCGCTGTGGATGGGATTGTTCGCGGCAATGCGTGGGCAGCGCCCGCATCGGCTGGAATGGCTGGGACTGGCGATCGGCTTCGCAGGCGTGCTTTGGCTCAATGCCGGTAGCGCACTCACCGCCAGTCCGCAGGGATTGATCGCGTTGCTGATCGCACCGGTCGCCTGGTCGTTCGGTTCCATCTGGAGCCGCGGCCGCGACTTGCCATCGCCATTCATGGGCGCCGCGGCGCAGATGCTGTGCGGCGGCGCGCTGATGTTGATCGCAGGTGTCGTGCTAGGCGAGCGCATGCACGCCTTGCCGACGTGGAAAGCGACGCTGTCGGTCGGTTACCTGATTGCATTCGGCTCGATCGTCGCCTTCAGCGCCTACATCTGGCTGCTGCAGAACGTGCGCCCGACGCTTGCCGGCAGTTATGCCTACGTCAACCCGGTGATCGCGGTGATGCTGGGCGCGTGGTTGGCCGCGGAACGCTTCAGCGCGCATGACGTCGGGGCGATGTTGGTGATCCTGAGTGGCGTCGTCGCAATCACTTTGGCGAAGGCGACGCAGGCCAAGACGGCGCAGAGCGGCGCACCCGCACCCCAAACCGACACCAAGCCGGCCACTTGACCGCGATGACCGCCGACTACCGGCGCGGCCTGTGGATCGCCATCGCCTCGTTCGTGTTATGGGGCGTATTGCCGTTGTACTGGCATCTTCTGAAGGCGGTGCCGTCGTTGCAGATCGTGGTGCACCGCATCGTCTGGAGCGCGCTGCTGGTGGTGGCGTGGCTGCTGTGGAAACAGGGACGCGGCTGGCTGCGCGCGGCGTTGGCGAAGCCGCACGTGGTGTGGATGCTCGCGCTCAGCGGCGTGTTGATCGCGTTCAACTGGGGCCTGTATATCTGGGCGGTGAACGCGGGCCACGTGATCGAAACCAGCCTGGGTTATTTCATCAATCCGCTGCTCAACGTGGTCATCGGCACGCTGTTCCTGCGCGAGCGGTTGAACCGTACGCAGTGGATGTCGGTGGCGATCGCGGCGGCGAGCGTGTTGTGGCTCACCTTCAACTACGGCAGTTTTCCGTGGATCGCGATGACGCTGGCGGCCTCGTTCGCGTTGTACGGATTGATCCGCAAACTGGCCGCCGTCGATTCGATTCCCGGCCTCGGCGTCGAAAGCGTTTATTTGTTTGTGCCCGCGTTGGTGGTGATGGTGTGGGGCGAGGCGAACGGGCTTGGCGGATTCCTGGACGGTTGGGGCCTGGGGCTCGATCTGCTGCTGATCCTGGGGGGCGCATTGACGGCATTGCCCCTGATCGGCTTCGCCTTCGCAGTGCGCCGCGTGCCGCTGTCGGTGGTCGGCTTGCTGCAGTACATCGCACCGACGCTGCAATTCATGCTTGGCGTGTTCGTGTTCCAGGAGGCCTTCGACCAAGATCGCGCGATTGGGTTTATCGGCATCTGGATCGCTCTGGCAATTTTCGGGATCGACGGATTACTGCGTTCGCGACGCCAGCCCGCCAACGCGACCGCGTAGCCGGCATCAGCCCTCGCGCAACGCCTTCGTCACCGGCATCCGCGCCGCCCGGATCGAAGGCAGCAGCCCGCCGATAAATCCGACCACGACCGCGATCACCAGTCCGGTGAGTACCAGTTGTGGGGTCACCTTGAACGCGAACACGACCTGGGTGAAGTTCGCGCCGAGAGTGGACACCGAGATGTTGTTGAACAGCCCATAGGCGATCAGTGCGCCGAGCGCGCCGCCGACCAGCGACAGCGCGATCGCCTCGATCATCACCGACACCAGCACCGGCAGCGCGCCGAAACCCAGCGCCCGCAAGGTGGCGATTTCGCGCGCACGCGCCGCGACCGCGGCGTACATCGTGTTCAACGCCGCGAAGATCGCCCCCAGGGCCATGATCAGCGTCACCACGCCGGCCAGCACGCCGATGGTTTGGCGGAACTGCCTGGTCTGACCGCTGTAGTACGCCTGCTCGCTTTGCACGTCGACGTTGAGGCGCGGGTCGGCGCTCAAAGCCGCCTTCAGCGCCGCGATCGACTGCTCGCTGTCGAGGCCGGCCAGCACCGAGCTGTAGCCGCGGCGCCCGAACGTGGACTGGGCGACCTCGGCGTCGGCCCACAGTTCGCTGTCGTGGCCGTCGCCGGATTCGAAGATCCCCACGACCGTCCATTCCGAGCCGCGCATCCGCAGTTTCTGCCCGACCTGCACGCCCTCGAACTGGCGCTCCACGCCGCGGCCGACCACGAGTTCTCGCAGGCCCGGCGTGAACGAGCGCCCCTCGACCACGCGCAGCTGCGGGCGCAGCACGAACGCGTTGGCTTCGACGCCGCGCAGGGTGACGTTGGAGCCGTTGCGGGTCTCGCCCTTCTTCATCAGCTCGGTGATCACGAGCATTTCCGCCGACGCCAGCGGCTTGCCGTCGGCGCCCTTGCGGATGCCGGGCGCGAGCCGGATCAGCGTGGCCTCGTCGCGGCCGAAGCCGGAATTGAGTTCCGCCTGCGAACCGCCGCGCAGGATCAGCGCCGAGTCCTTGCTGCCGGTCGCGGCCAGCGTCGACTGGAAACCCTCGCTCATCGCCAGCAGTGCGGTGAACACCGCGACCACGCCGGCCAGGCCGATGACGATGACCAGCGACGCGCCCCAGCGCTGCGGGATGCTCTTGAGGTTGACGCCAGTGATGGCGAGGATCTGGCTCAGCATGGCGGTGCTCCGGGTCGGTCGGCAGGGATCACAGTCAACGCCCGGCGAGCGCGTCGACGATCTTCAGGCGGCTGGCACGCAGCGCGGGCAGCAGCCCGACCGCGAGGCTCAGGACGACGATCGTGAGCGCGCCGGCGCCCCACACACGCCAGTCGACGCTGATCGGCAAGGCGACGCCGACAGCGGATTTCTGGATCATCCAGCCTAGGCCGGTGGCCAGCGCGAGTCCGGCCACGCCGCCGATCGCGCACAGCGCCACGGTCTCGGCCATGACCAGGCCGAGCACGCTGCCATCGGAGAAGCCCAGCGTCTTCAGCACCGCGAGTTCGGGGATGCGTTCGCGCACGCTTTGCGCCATCGTGTTGCCGACCACCAGCAGCAGGGTGAAGAACACCGCGAACAGGATCCAGCGCACGATCAGGCCGATGTCGCCGAGCTGCTTGGCGAAGCCGAGCTGGAAGTCCTTCTCGGTCTGGGTCTTGGTCTCGTCGGGCGAGTTCTCGAACATCGTGTCGATCGTGCGCGCGACCTGCTGCGCCTGGTCGGGGTCGGCGAGCTTGAGCACGTAGATTCCGGCGGCGCCGTTGCCGAATTGGTTGGATTCGTCGAAGTAGGCGAAGTTGATGTACGCGGCCGAGGTCTGGCGCTGCCATTCCTCGTCCTTGCCGTCGTAGATGCCGACCAGGTCGAAGGCCCAGTTCTTGCTGCCGTTCTTCTGCGGGAAGATGTTCGAAGCGAGCGGGATCTTCTGGCCGATCTTCCAGCCGTACTGGTCGGCGAGGTTGCGCCCCGCGATCATGCCGGTGCGGGTGTTGGCGAACGCCTGCCACTGCGCGTCGGGCATAACCAGCTCGGGATAGACCGCGTGCAGGCGCTGCGGGTCGACCGCGAACGTGAACAGCTGGGTGTTCTCCTGCCACACGCCGCCGAACCATTGTTGGTACATCACCTGCGTCACCCCGGGCACGGCCTCGAGCTGCGGCAGCTGGCGCAGCGGCAGCGATTGCGTGAACGACACCCGCGCCTGCGTCACCACGCGCGTGGCGCCGACGAAATCGGTGCCGGCGTTGAACAGCACGTTGACGGCCTGCAGCAGGCCGAACAGCAGGAACGCCATGATCACCGACAGCAGCGTCAGCGAC
>JBBJNO010000165.1:0-6138 GCA_037720875.1 Luteimonas sp.
AGCCGCAACTCGCGCTTTTGTGGACGACGACCGGCGGCAAATCCGTTGACCGCTTCGCAAGAATCACAGGGGTGATCGTTGGCGCGGCGGCGCTGTTTGATTCGATCGCAGCCGGCTCCGGGCTGCGTGCGCACGCTGGCAACGCGAACGCGAGGCACAACGCCAGTCCGACGCGCCCCAAGCCTGGTACCAAGAAGAGTGTTCGCATGAAGATGTCCTCGTTTCAGCGTTTGGGTCGCGACGACCAGTGGATATGGACGATGCGCCAGTCGGCCCCGGTGTTCTTCAACACCATCGTTTCGGTGCTGAGCAAGGTCATCGGCTTGCCGTCCTTGCTCGCGTGCAATTCGCTCTCGGTACCGACCCATGCCAGGCCGCCCTCGATCCGCGCCCGACGTCGCTTGAGCTGGCTGTGCGTGCCCTTGAGGAACTGCGCATCGGCGATGGCGTGATGCCCCATGTATTCGGCGCGGCTGCGTTCGGCGCCGCCGGTTTCCAGGATCAGCACCTCGGGGTCCAGCAAGGTTTCCACCGTCTTCATGTCGCCTGCGGCTAGCGCCTGGCCGAAGCGTTCGACCACGGTCACGGCCGCTTGGGCTCCGGCGGAAACATCCAATGGCGGTACGGCAGCGACTGGCTGCGGAGAATGCGCATGCGCAGCGGGCACAGGTTTCGTTTGCGCCGCGGCGGTCATTGCGCCGCCGCTGACGAGGATTACGACAAGGGACGTGGCGAGGATTTTCATGCGTGGCAGCTCCGTAGGGTCAATGCTGGTGATCATGGCCATCGTCGGCCTTGGTCGGTGTCGGCGCCGGATGCGATTCGACCGTGCCATCGGCATGGCGATGTTCGACAGTCCCGGGTGTCGGGCGGGCGGCGGCCTTGTCTTCATGGGCGGGTGTACCCGGCGGGTGGCCATGCGGTTTGGCTTCATCGATCGGCATGGTTTGCATCGGCATGTCGCCGTGATCATCCGGCATGCCTGCAGCATCGCTCGGAGACATCGTTTCGCCACCGCCATGGGAGTGACCGCCGCTGCTGTCGACCATGGCCAGGTACTGCTCCGGACTGAGCTTGGGCAACCGCTGCAGGAACGCGACCATGCCCCAGATGTACTGGTCGTCCATGCTCTTGCCCCAAGCCGGCATGCCGGAGGCCTTGATGCCGTGTTTGATCACCCAGAAGTGATGGGCAGGATTGCCGATCTCCGCCACGGACAAATTCGGCGGAACCGGATACAGCCCCTCGCTCATTTCAGTTCCTTCCATGCCCGGACCGAGATGGCAACTGGTGCACATCGAGTCATAGTTGCCCGCACCCTGGCGGATCAGTGCGGGGTCGTTGAGGTTGGGCGGCGGATGCAGCTCGTTTGCGCGGGCGGTGATGGAGCGATCGCGCAGCATCTGCAGCAACGAGTACACGGGTTTGGTGTGAGCGTCGTCGGCACCAATGTTGTAGGTGCCGGACCACACGAAGGCGCCGGCGATCATCAGCGCCACAACTGCGAGGACAACGACAGTAAGCAGCGAGTGGCGGGTCACGATGGGCATGGTGGTTTTCCTCCTTGTTCTCAAAACCAGATACGCAGGCCCGCAACAAAGCGGGTGTCGTCGATGTCTTCGCCTTCCGCGCGGCGGAAATCCGCAGTGCCGCTGAACGCGCGCTCGCGAACGATGCCGATATAGGGCGCGAAGCGGCGGGTGAACTCGTAACGCAGGCGCAAACCCGCCTCGACCGTGCTCAGGCCAGAACCGATGCCGCGGCGCGGGTCGTCTTTGCCATGAAGATTGACTTCAACCAGCGGCTGCAGGATCAGGCGATTGGTGAGCAAGGTTTCGTACTCGACCTCGAACCGTGCAGCGGTTTGTCCCGACTGGCCGATGTAGGCAGTGGCTTCAATTTCAAACTTATAGGGTGCCAGCCCGATCACGCCAAACGCCGCGAAATCCTGCGAGGCGCCGGGCTTAAAGTCATGACGAATGCCCGCGACCACATCCCACCATGTCGCAACGCTGCGGCCGTACAACACCTCCAGATCGGCGCTTTCGGTGCGTCCGTCGAGGCGCTCGCCTTCGCTGCGCAGCCACAGGCGGTCGAGGTCGGTGCCGATCCAGGTTTGCGCCTCCCACTCCAGGCCGGTGCCGGGGTTGGCATCCCACACTTCGAGCCGGTCGATCAACGTGTAGTTCTGGATGCTGTTGTCGTGCACCGAGTGACCTTTGGCGGGCCGCACCGCTGCGGCCCGATCCGTATCGGTCACCACCGGGATCGGCGTGACCGGTTCGGTGGGCGCCATCGACATGCCGGGCATGGCAGACATGTCGTGGCCCATCGCCGAATGATCCATTCCCTGCATCGACGGGTCGGCCCCGGATTGCGGCTTGGCCATGTCAGTCATAGTCGAATGGTCCACCGGTTCTGCCTGCCCGCTCTTGGCAGGTGCCGGCATGTCATGACCCATCGCCGAGTGATCCATCCCCTGCATCGCCGGGTCGGCGCCGGGTTGCGGTTTGGCCGTGTCGGTCATCGTTGAATGGTCCATCGGCTCTGCCTGTCCGCTCCTGGCAGGTGTCGGCATGGCGTGACCCATCGCCGAATGATCCATCTGGTCTGAGGGCTTGCTTGCTGGCTTGGCACTCGGTGTTTTCGCAGCGGGTGTCTTCTTCATGGCCGGTTTGGGAAGAGGTTTTGCGACAGGCTTCCTGCTTGGCGTTGCCGGCATCTGCATCTTGGAATGATCCATGGCAGGCGCGGCCTTGGTCGCCGGAGCCGGTTTGGCGGCGGGCTTGGTGGCCGCCTTTTTAACCACCGATTTCTTCTTGGCTGGCGCAGGCTTTGCAGCAGGCATATTCATCTTGGAATGATCCATCTCCTGCGCAGACGCCCGCAGTGGCAACGCCGCCAGCGCAACGGCCGCACTCAGCAGGCCGACGCAAAATATGGTGATCGGATTAGTTATCACGTTCATTCCTCCACCCTCACTTCCCGCATCATTCCCGCTTCCATGTGGTACAGCAGGTGGCAGTGATAGGCCCAGCTGCCGAGGGCATCGGCGCGCACGCGATAAGTGCGCCTGCTGCCAGGCGGCATGTCGATGGTGTGCTTGCGGACGTGGAAGTTGCCCTGCTCGTCCTCCAGGTCGCTCCACATCCCGTGCAGGTGGATCGGGTGCGTCATCATCGTGTCGTTGACCAGCACGATGCGCATGCGCTCGCCGTAATTGAGTCGCAGCGGCTCGGCGTTGGAGAACTTCATGCCGTCGAACGACCAGGCGAACTTCTCCATGTGGCCGGTGAGGTGCAGTTCGACATCACGGCCGGGATCGCGGCCGTCGGGATCGGCGAAGTTGCTCTTGAGCATCGCGTAGCTGAGCACCTTGCGGCCGTTGTCGCGCAGGCCGATGCCGGGGTCGCTGAGTTTCGGCACGGGCGCCGGGCTTTTCATGTCGACCAGCGGATTACCGCCGGGTGGGCCCATCTGCATGCCGCCCATGTCCATGCCGGCCATGCCGCCGTGCTCCATGCCGGCCATCGACGTGTTGGCGGGCGCTGCCGCCGCACCCTGTGCACTGTGGTCCATGCCATTCATGTTTGCGGGAGCCGTACTACCGTGATCCATGCCGGCCATGGAATCGCCTGCCGACATCGATGACATGTCATGACCCATCCCGCCATGCCCCATGTCGGCCATCGTCAGCAGCGCACGCGGGTCGATGGATGGGATCGGCGCGCGCAATCCTTCGCGCACGGCCAGGGTGCCGCTGATGTAACCGGTGCGTCCGAGATCCTGGGCAAAAATCGTGAACGCATCCTGCCCCGACGGTTCGACGATCACGTCGAAGGTTTCGGCGGTGGCGATGCGGAATTCGTCGACGGTGACCGGATGCACGTACTGTCCGTCGGCCGCGACCACGGTCATCTTCAGCCCGGGAATGCGCACATCGAAATGCGTCATCGCCGAGCCGTTGATGAAGCGCAACCGCAGCTTTTCGCCGGAACGAAACAAGCCCGTCCAGTTGCCCAGCGCCGTGGTGCCATTCATGAGGTAGGTATAGGAATTGCCGTTGACGTCCGACAGGTCGGTCGGCGTCATCCGCATCTGCCCCCACATCTTGCGATCTTCGATAGTCGTCTTGAGTCCGCTCTGCCCGGCATCACGCATGAAATCGCCAACCGTGCGCTTGTAGTAGTTGTCGTACCCGGCCATTTTCTTCAGCCGCGAGAACAACGCGTCGGGACTGAGGTCGGTCCAGTCCGACAGCAGTACAACGTAATCGCGGTCGTAGGAAAACGGTTCGGGTTCAAGTGGATCAATCACGATCGCACCGTACAGTCCAGCCTGCTCCTGGCCTGCCGAATGGCTGTGATACCAGTAGGTGCCGCCCTGGCGGACATCGAAGCGATATTGATACGCATCGCCACGATGGATGCCATCAAAGCTCATGCCTGGCACACCGTCCATGTTGGCCGGCAGCAGGATGCCGTGCCAGTGGATCGACGTCATGTGCCCGTGGATCGAGCCTGCCGGCAATGCATTGCTCACGCGCAGGTTCACGGTGGTGCCTTCGCGCCAACGCAGGACCGGTGCAGGCAGCGAGCCGTTGACCGTGATCGCGGTGCGCGTGCTGCCAGTGAAGTTCATCGGCGTTTCGCGGATGACAAGGTCGAACTGCGTGCCGCTCAGGATGTTGTTGTTGCCGAGTGACTTTTGCGCCCAGCTGTGTTGCGGCCACAAACCCAAGCCGGCAACCGCACCACCTGCGGCAAGGCCTTGCAGGAAGCGTCGTCGCGACAGCTTGTATAGCCCGTCGACCGGGAAGCCGAAAGAATCAGAAGACATGAAAAACTCCGTAAGAAGAGCTCAGAGCCACAGCGATTGCTGGGCAGACACGCCTTGGACAACAAGTCGACTCGCATGTGAGCGAAGCGACTTGGACAAGGCTGAAAAGCGCCAAATGACGCTTGGGACTGCTTAGCCGATCGGAGGCCGAATCAAATGCGGAAGCGCCGGCGCAGCGTGGCCGATGCTCAAGACCTGTGCGGTCGTGTCGCGGGTGACCGCCGATTCCAGCATATGCAGGTTCTCGATCCCGGCGAGGACAAGCTGCACACACGCACAAAGACAGAACCCAGATGCGCAGCAATCACCCGAATCGCTGTCGGAGTCCTGTGCATCGCCGGGCGCGTGCGATGACATCGCGCTGGCGTCCATGACCACCGCATCCATCCCTGCATGCTCATCACAATGAGCGGCCCCAGTCGACGCATCGGACTGCGCCATGGCGACCGCCGCTGCGCGCGCGCCAAAACCCTCGACCTGCATCCGGGTCGCGGCAAACGCACTCCCGATGCCGTTGGCAAGCAGTACCAAGGCCAGCAAGAGACGCAACATGAGGGGAGCAAGATGCACCACTGGATGTTACTTCATGACCTTGGAATTGATGTTTATTGGAGGTGAACAAGGTGGACTTGAGACGTTTGGCGGCCACCCCTCGTTCTCTGCGCGCTGAATTGACGGGGATGCGCCGCATTCCCCATCAGCATGCGTATCACGGGTAGTAAGCACCAGAGCGAATCCGCCTCCGGGTGTTCGGAAATTGGTCGTCTGTCCTTGATACATGCGCGCTGCATACAGGAGTGCCTGGCCGCGATACGCATAACAGCGAAGGTCGACCTTAAATGGAGCAGAGTCGATCGCTACCTGACGCTCGCTGGGTGACACGATGTCTTGAGCAACGTACACCCCGCCCCCAATCTCGTCCCAGACTCGGCGTGTCAACTTGTCGCCCCGATAGCTTGCCTTGCTCCCAAACCCAGCGGCAGGTTTGAAGAACAATTGGCGACGGTTTGCCCACATCGCATCGCGATTCACGGGGGTTACCAGTTGCGTGAGTGGAACAACAGCCACAAGTGCGTCGACGGAAGCTTGGCTAGCGCCTGACGACTGCAGAAACTCGGGATCGCCCAGCAAGCTCAGGTTGCGTTTGTCGGCGTACAGCGCATGGGCGCGAGGATGCGGGCTCACGGCCACTTCTTCGGCCAGATAGGCGGCCCGTAGCACTTCGTGAGTAGATTGTTGCAACCCGAAGTCGGTCAGGCGGTTGTAGACGAGATCCACCACGCGGTCGCCCAGCCAGAG
>JBBJNO010000166.1:0-4970 GCA_037720875.1 Luteimonas sp.
TGGCGCGACCCCGCCGTGATCATCCGCGCGGAGTACGCGCGTGCGCGCAGCATGCTCGGCCTGCAACCACGCAGCATCGTCATCGATGGCCAGCGCTGGGCTTATGTTGAAGGTACTGCAGTGAAACGCGGCGCCGCCGACCATGCGGATGCACCGATCATCGTGATGTTGCACGGCTACACCGGCAGCAAGGAAAACTGGTATCGCCTCGCGGCGCGGTTGCGCGGGCGCTACCGCTTGGTGATTCCGGATTTGCCGGGCTGGGGCCAGAGCGAACGCCGCGCCGATGGCGATTACGGCTATGCGGCGCAAGCGGTGAACGTCGGCGCGTTCATTCGCGCGGTCAGCGACCGGCCGGTCGTGCTGTTGGGACATTCGATGGGGGGTGGCATCGCCGCCGCGACGGCAGCGCAATATCCGCAGCTTGTTTCGCGTGTCGGCCTGCTCAATGCGTCCGGCGTGGAGTTCCAGGACAACCCATTCGGACTCGACGTGCTCGACGGCAACAATCCATTCGGCGTGCGCGATGCCGCATCGCTCGAGCATTATCTCGACATCCTGTTCCATGTCCGCAAGGCGCGGCCGCCGATCCCCTGGCCGGCATCGCGCATCGTCATCGCGCAACGCCGGCGCGACAGCGACTTCGAGCAAGCGGTGCTCGACTGCATCGGCCGCAGCGATTCACGTTTCCTGCCCGGTGAACTCGCCACACAGATCCGGCAACCCGCGCTGCTGCTATGGGGCGCGCAGGATGCGGTGATCGATCCCAGTGCGCTCGACCTCTACGCCCGGCGCATGCCGCAGGCGCGTAAAGTCCTGCTGGACGATTGCGGCCACATGTCGCTGATGGAATACCCCGACGCGGTTGCAGATGCGGTGATTGCGCTGATTGAACAAGACCAATGATTTTCACGAGCCGAGAAGAGAGAAGGCATGAACAAGTCCGCAAACAACGCAACAGACGCGAACAACAGCAGTCACGACGTGTTTCCTTTGCGCCCTTGGCGTTCCTTGCGGACAACGCTCTCTGTTGCCAGGATCTTGTCAAAAGCCACGTTGCGAAAAGCCACGAAATCTGTTTCGCTCTTGCTCTGTTGCGCGCTCGCGCTTGCCGCGTGCAAGGACGAGGATCCGCAAGCGGCTGTGGCCGCACAGCAGGCTGCGAAGGAACACGCGGCCGCGCCGTTGCTGCAGCAGTACGAGGATGCGCTGTCGAAACAGAACTGGGAGTTGGCGCGCGCCAATGCGGACTTCGTGCTGCTCGATCATGCCGGCACGCTAGCGGCGGCGAAGGTGAAACAGGATTACGACATGATCAAGGCCAAGGCCGATGCGTTGCGCGACACGCGGCGTCTCGCCGGGTTGTGGAGCTACGACAGCGTGTCGGTGAAAGGCGGCACCCAGAAGTCCGCATCGATCTACGCGAAAGACCAGGTCGATGTGGACGGCAGCGGCGAAAAACCGGTACGCCTGATCTTCCGCGACCATCCCGGTTGGGGCCGCAGTGCGTACCTGGTGCTGGAAGCCGGCGATTTCCGCTGCCCCGGCGGTTGCAGGGTGCAGGTGAACGTCGACGAAGCCGCGCCGAAGGCGATGGCGGCCACGCGCCCGAATACCGATGAGGCGATTGCGATGTTCATCGAGGACGAGCGCGCGTTGTGGCGGATGTCGAAGGACAGCATGGTCATCGGCATCGAATTTCCGGTGAAAGCGGGCGGAACGCGGACGGCGGTGTTTGAAGTTGCGGGGTTGGAACGCGGCAAGTTGCCGGGTTGGGATTGACCATCGCAGCCAATCCGTTTCCTACAAAAAGCATTCATTCCTGCTCGCCCTGAGCCTGTCTGAGGACCGCTTTTCTCGCTCAAGAGGTAGACCAGATTCACTGTCTCAGCTTCGTCATGCAGCAGCGCACCCGAACGCGATGAAACTAGCGGTAACGCCGCGTCACGCCGAGGTGCGCCCCACACAAATTTTGTTGACAAGCTTTGATTTTGGAACCCAACCTGCGCAGACCGCTTTGAACCTCAAAATTGCAACATCACATCACTAAACCATGGCAGGAGTACGCTCTAGACAACGGTGCTGGCTTGCGTCCTGGAGACGCCAACGCCGTGGCGATGCGACGCCGGATGCGCGCGTTCATCCATCAGACAGTGCTGCTGCAACTGGACGGTAGCGGATGCTGAAGCGGAGGCGACCATGCTCTCTCCACGCCTGCACCACTTCCTCGACGAGCGCCACGCGCCGTACTCGACCGAGACCCATGCCCGCACGATCACCGCGCAGCAGACCGCGAACGCCGTGCATATCGGCAACCAGCATTTCGCCAAGACCGTGATGCTCAAGGTCGACGGCGTGTTGGCGATGATGGTGATGCCGGCCGCCTGTCGCGCCGACCTCACCCGCCTGTCGCGCGCGATGGGCGGACGCGAAGTCGAGCTCGCCCTCGAGGATGAGTTCAAGGCATTCCCGGATTGCGAAGTCGGTGCGATGCCGCCGTTCGGCAACCTGTACGGCATGCCGGTGTATGTCGACTCGCGCCTGACCGGGCAAGCCGAGATCGCATTCAATGCCGGCTCGCATACGGATCTCGTGCGCATGCCGTATGAGGAATTCGAGCGGCTGGCGCAACCGGAGTTGTTGTGGCTGACGCATGTGATGTAGCGGCGGTTTTTGCAACAAATTTCAGTCATCAGCTGCTGTGGTGCGAATCAACGTCGACGCTAAAACTGCAGTCACAAAAATCGCCTTTGACAGGGTCAGACGAGCGTTTTTAGGTGGGCTGTTGCGAACTGGATAACCCGGAGGGCGGCGTGCATGGATGCACGCCGTTTTCCGACCGAGGCAGGATGCCGAGTCGGAAAATCACGGGAACAACGAAGCAATCGGCTGTGCACTTCCTCGGGGAAAGCCCTTTTCTTTGCTTCGTTTCTTTTGGGCTTAGCAAAAGAAATGAAGTCGCGCGCAGCGCGAAAGCTCTTAGAGGAAACGTGCGAATGAATTCGCACACACAAACAAGCCACAGGAGCTCGGGCAAACAAGGCGCGAGAGCTCGCGGCTGAAGCCGCTCCTACAGGATGCGTCGCGCTATAGCGCATACCCGAACTGCTGCTTGAACTGCTCGGCGAACTCGCCGTAGTCGAAGCGCTGGTTCTGCGTGCCTGGGTGCTCGACCTTCAATGCGCCCATGAGATTGCCCATGCGGCCGATGGTCAGCCAGTCGAGGTTTTTCTGGATGCCGAAGATCAGGCCGGCGCGGAAGGCATCGCCGCAGCCTGTGGGATCGGTGACGCGGCGTTCGTGCGCCGGCGGGACATCAACGGTCTTGCCGTCGGCGTGGATCAGGCAGCCCTGCGGGCCGCGCGTGACGATGTAGGCCTTGACCTTGCCCGCGATTTGTTTTTCGTCCCAGCCGGTGCGTTCCTGTAGCAGGTTGGATTCGTAATCGTTGACGGTGACGTAGTCCGCCAGCTCCACGAATTTGCGCAACTCCTCGCCGTTGAACAGCGGCATCGCCTGGCCTGGATCGAAGATGAAGGGGATGCCGGCATCGGCGAATTCCTGCGCGTTCTGCAGCATGCCCTCGCGGCCGTCGGGGCTGACGATGCCGAACGTGATGCCTTCGACATCGCGCACGTGGTTTTCGTAACTGCGCATCATCGCGCCCGGATGGAAGGCGGTGATCTGGTTGTTGTCCAGGTCGGTGGTGATGAACGCCTGGGGGGTGAACAGTTCCGGGATTTCCTTGACCTGGTCGAGGCGGATGCCCTGCTCCTGGAAATACTCCCGATACGGGCCGAAATCCTGGCCGACGGTGGCCATCGGTACAGGTTCGCCGCCAAGTAATTTGAGGTTGTAGGCGATGTTGCCGGCGCAGCCGCCGAACTCGCGACGCATCCGCGGCACCAGGAACGAGACGTTGAGGATGTGCACCTTGTCGGGAAGGATGTGGTTCTTGAACTGGTCGGGGAACACCATGATGGTGTCGTAGGCCAGGGAACCGCAGATCAAAGCCGACATGGGCTGCTCGCTCGGGGAATCGGGCCGCGTAGCGTAACGGCGCGTGGGTGGTGAGGCCAGCGTGCCGCGTTCCCTGGTGATCACGATGGATCGTCAGTTCGCGGTGCCGCCTGCTTTCTGCTCCCATCGGGAGAAGATGTCGCGGTAGCGACAGACGCCGCGACGCAAGCACCTCTGGGATGTGAGGGCGTGGACGTTCAGATCGCAAAGCGCGTTCCCTTGCAAGTCGCTCGCCCACCCTCATCCGCCTTCGGCACCCTCAGCCGCTGAAGCGGCTTCGATCCGAAGGAAGAAAGAAACAGCAAAAGCTCGCGGCAATCCCGGACTGCGACGCAGCCACGCGATTCAGCCCTTTCTTTCCTTGCCCGGGGGTAATGCGGTTGTTAGGCTAGCGGATGCGCTAATCCCGCGAAAATCCCCCACAAATGAGCCTTTCCCCCGCATGTTCAAGAAGCTTCGCGGCATGTTCTCCAATGACCTGTCCATCGACCTGGGCACGGCCAACACCCTGATCTATGTCCGCGGGCAGGGCATCGTGCTCAATGAACCGTCGGTGGTCGCGGTGCGCCAGGACCGCCATGTCGGCGGCGCGCGCTCGGTGGCGGCGGTCGGCAGCGAGGCCAAGCAGATGCTGGGCCGCACGCCCGGGCATATCACCACCATCCGGCCGATGAAGGATGGCGTCATCGCCGACTTCACCTACACCGAGGAAATGCTCAAGCACTTCATCCGCAAGGTGCACAAATCACGCTTTTTGCGGCCCAGCCCGCGGGTGCTGATCTGCGTGCCGTGCGGATCCACGCAGGTCGAGCAGCGCGCGATCAAGGAATCGGCGCTGGAAGCCGGCGCGCGCGACGTGTCGCTGATCGAGGAGCCCATGGCCGCTGCGATCGGCGCCGGCATGCCGGTGACCGAGGCGCGCGGCTCGATGGTGATCGACATCGGCGGCG
>JBBJNO010000166.1:4980-6124 GCA_037720875.1 Luteimonas sp.
CCGAAGTGGCGGTGATCGCGCTCAACGGCATCGTCTATTCGCAGTCGGTACGCATCGGCGGCGACCGTTTCGACGAGGCCATCATCAACTACGTGCGCCGCAATCACGGCATGCTGATCGGCGAGGCGACCGCCGAGCGCATCAAGCTGGAAATCGGTTGCGCCTACCAGCCCGAGCACGCCAAGGAAATCGAGATCTCCGGCCGCAACCTCGCCGAAGGCGTGCCGAAGATGATCAAGATCAACTCCAACGAAGTGCTGGAGGCGCTGCGCGAGCCGTTGCAGGGCATCGTCAGCGCGGTCAAGCAGGCGCTGGAGCAGACCCCACCGGAGTTGTGCGCGGATGTGGCCGAACGCGGCATCGTGCTGACCGGCGGCGGCGCGTTGTTGCGCGATATCGACCGGCTGATCAGCGAGGAGACCGGCCTGCACGTGCAGGTCGCCGACGACCCGCTGACCTGCGTGGCGCGTGGTGGCGGCCGGGCGCTGGAGATGCTCGACATGCACGGCAACGAGTTCTTCTATCCGGAATGAGTGGAGTTTGTTTGCCCGTCATTCCCGCGCAGGCGGGAACCCATGCCGGGAAGCCCCGCCGCAACGCGATCCTGGCATCTGACAATCCACGAGCATGGGTTCGCGCCTGCGCGGGAATGATGGGCAAGTGCAACGGTCGCGCACGCGCCCAGACATCCCCACTCCCCCACTTCCCACTCTCCCTGATCTGACGTGTCCTCCTACGCCGGCCCCGCACCCTCCCGCCCCGGCGAAGTCGCCGGAACCTTGCGGTTGCTGGCCTTCCTGGCGCTCGCGATCACCTTGATGGTGCTCGACCACCGTGGCGGATGGCTGACCCAGATCCGCGGCCGCGCCGAATTGCTGACGCAGCCCCTGTGGTGGGTGGCCGGATTGCCTGGCCGCATCGGCGACAGCGTGCGCGACGATGCCGCCACCCGCGCGACGCTGGCCGAGGACAACCGCAAGTTGCGCAACGCCCTGCTGGTCGGTGGCGCGCGGCTGGCGCGGCTGCAGGCCGCCGCCGCGGAGAACGCACGCCTGCGCGGGCTGCTGGGCGCCGCGCAGCGCGGCCGCCTGGATGTGCAGCTCGCGCCGATCCTCAACATCGACCTGGATCCGACCCGGCAACG
>JBBJNO010000167.1:0-6102 GCA_037720875.1 Luteimonas sp.
GCCAGAGCATTTCGCCAGTCCCGCAATTCCCGCGACCGCGCACGCTGCGCGCGCGTTGTTCGACCTGCCCGCGGAGGTGCTGCACCTGGACAGTGCCGCGCGTTGTCCGCGCCTGCGAAGCGTGCTGGCGGCGGGCCGTGCCGCACTGCAATCGGACATCGCGCCGTGGCGGCTCGACGAGGCCACGTGGCTGGCATCCATCGAGCGCCTGCGCACACGCGTTGCCGCACTGCTTGGGGATGTCGCCGACGGCATCGCACTCGTGCCCTCGGTGGCTTACGGACTGGCGACCGCCGCGCGCAACCTGCCACTGGCGCGCGGCGATGCGGTGTTGGTGGAGGAGACCTCGTTCCCTTCCAACCTGCTGACCTGGCAGCAGCGTTGCGCCGAGGTCGGCGCGCGCCTCGTCGGCGCGCGGCGCCCGCCGGGAACCGATGCGACGGACGCGTTGCTCGCCGCCTTCGACCTCGATCCACGCATCCGCGTCGTCGCCATCGCACAGACGCACTGGGTCGACGGCGCGTTGCTGGATCTGGATCGGATCACCGCGCGCGCACGGGCCGCGGGTGCGGCGCTGGTGCTGGACCTCAGCCAGAGCCTGGGCGTACTGCCGGTGCAGATCGCGCGTTGGCAACCGGCGTTCGTGGTCAGCGTCGGCTACAAGTGGCTGCTTGGACCGGGCGGGCTGGCGTACCTGTGGGCGGCGCCGGCGTGGCGCGAACAAGGCCAGGCGATCGAACAGCATTGGTCCGCGCGCGCGCCGCACGACGGCTGGCATTTTGCCGACGACGTGCCGCCGCCCCTGCGCGCCGGTGCACGCCGCTTCGACGCCGGTGGCGTGGCGACTTCGCAGGCCTTGATGATGGCCGATGCTGGCATCGCGCAGGTGCAGGCCTGGGGCACCGACAACATTGCATCGCGGCTGGGAATGTTGACGGCGACGCTCGACGCCGCGCTCGACGCCCATGGCCTCGGTGCGTGGACGACGCCGCGGCACGCGCCCCACCTCATGGGTCTGGTACCACCGGCGAATTGCTTTGGCCGCGCGGTCGCGGCACTGCGCGCGGGCGGGATCATCTGTACCGCGCGCTACGGCCGCCTGCGCATCGCGCCGCATTTGCATGTCGATCATGCCGATATGCAACGCGTCGCCGATGTGCTGGCGAGCGTTAGCCGTTAGCCGTCCGTTTTTGTTGTTCAGCGGGTAGCCCACGCCTGTGCTGTGCAACGTGTTGGCGTCCCGGCCCACCCTACGCCGCGCGCGCCAATCCAGCTGCCACCAGATCCATGGCCACTGCCTCCGCCGCCTTGATCCCGTCCACCGCCGCGGACAAAATCCCGCCCGCGTAGCCCGCGCCCTCGCCCGCCGGAAACAACCCGCGCGTGTTGAGGCTGTGGCCATCGGCGTTGCGGGTGATGCGCAGCGGCGACGAGGTGCGCGTCTCCACGCCGGTTAATACCGCGTCGTGCATCGCGAAGCCCTTGAGCTGCTTGTCGAACGCGGGCAAGGCTTCGCGGATCGCGGCATTGGCGTAGTCCGGCAATGCGCTGGACAGATCGCCGAGCCGCACGCCCGGCGTATACGAAGGCAACACGCTGCCGAATTCCAGTGAAGTGCGCGCGCCGAGAAAGTCGCCGACCAGCTGCGCCGGCGCCTCGTACTGGCGACCGCCCAGCTCGAACGCGCGTTCTTCCCAGTGGCGCTGCAACGCAATGCCGGCGAGTGGATCGCGCATGCCGTTTTGAAGCTGCCCGTACGCGGCGTAATCCTCCGGCGTGATGCCGACCACCAGCGCCGCATTGGCGTTGCGTTCGTTGCGCGAATACTGGCTCATGCCGTTGGTGACCACGCACCCCGGCTCGCTCGCGGCCGCGACCACGGTACCGCCAGGGCACATGCAGAAGCTGTAGACCGAGCGTCCGTTGCGGCAGTGGTGCACCAGTTTGTAATCGGCCGCGCCAAGCAGCGGATGTCCGGCTTGCGGCCCGAAGCGCGCGCTGTCGATCAGCGATTGCGGATGCTCGATGCGGAAACCGATCGAAAAGGGTTTTGCTTCGAGGAACACGTCGCGCGCATGCAGCATCGCGAAGGTGTCACGCGCGCTGTGACCGAGCGCCATGACGACATGGTCGGCGCGCAAATGTTCGCCACTGGCCAGCGTCACGCCGCGGATGTGCCGTCCACCGGCTGCATCGGTGTCGACCAGCACGTCATCGACGCGGCTGGAAAAACGGATCTCGCCTCCCAGCGATTCAATCGTCGAGCGTATGTGCTCGACCATCGACACCAGCCGGAACGTGCCGATGTGCGGCTTGCTCACAAACAGGATTTCCTCCGGCGCGCCGGCCGCGACGAACTCGGTCAATACCTTGCGGCCGTGATGGCGCTTGTCGCTGATCTGGCTGTAGAGCTTGCCGTCGGAAAACGTGCCGGCCCCGCCCTCGCCGAATTGCACGTTGGATTCGGGGTTGAGGATCTTCTTGCGCCATAACCCGAACGTATCCACCGTCCGCTCGCGCACCGCCTTGCCGCGCTCCAGGATGATCGGCGCGAACCCCATCTGCGCCAGCAACAGCCCCGCGAACAACCCGCACGGCCCGGTGCCGATCACGATGGGGCGCACCGGCAACTCGCGCGCTGCGCGCGCGACGAATGTGTAATCGGTATTGGGTGTCGGCCCGATCTTGCCGCCGTCGGCACTCCTTGATCCGCTCACGCTGAGCTTGTCGAAGCGCGCTCCGCCATCTATCGGCAACCGCTCCAGGATCTCCGCCTCGCGCGGCGTCTCCACATCCACCGAATAAATCAACACGATCGCCCCCCGCTTGCGCGCGTCGTAGCTGCGCCTGGCAATGGTGAAGCTGGTCAGCTCATCGGCATGGATTCCCAGGCGCGCGAGGATGGCCGCCGCCAGTGCCGGTTCTGCGTGATCCAGCGGGAGTTTGATATCGGTGAGTCGGAGCATGTCTGCATTCTGCGTGGCGATCCGGGCAGCGCCTAGTCCTCGGGCCGCACGCAGTCTTATGGCAAATAGAGCGCTCAAGTTGACATAGCATTCGGCCTTATCTCAACTCAGGCCTCTGGCGAATAGCTCATGGAGGATCGACCGCTTGCCCTCCCTGCCCGAGGCATGCGATGCGAGGACACACAGCCATGAAGGCGCAGTGGGATTTGCCGTTGGTGATGCGCGGCGAGTGCCGCTTGAATTACGAAATGCAAACAGACCCGAGTTTTCGACTGGTTGCTGCGGCACAAGTTGTCGAGCCGTTGAGGAAACCTTCCTCTACGTTGCGAACAAAAGCCTCTCCGTTGAGGTTTCAACGCCCATGAATGAGCAAAATTTCATCGACGCTGAGTCAGAACGCCTCATGCGTGAACCGTTTCGGCTCAGTGGGTTAGGTCCGGTACCTCATGGATGAGTGAATTCCGCTCATCGATGAGGCTTCGAGCCTTATGGATGATGAAATTTTCCTCGTCATTGAGGCTGTAGTCCTAACCGTCTGGGAGAAAAGCGCCGAAAAAACTGAAAGCGTTGCCTGATTAGCGCCAAAGTTCAGCTGAGATGACGGGAAAGCTTTGTAAGGCGTGGGTCTTGGCTATACACGAAGCGCTCGTCCCAAGTTCGCTCCAAACCGAGCGCTCACTGGGGTTACGGGCTCTTCAGCTGAACTTTGGCGCTAATCAGGAAGCGTTGTGCGCATAGGGCTGGCCCCTGATGCGCCGTCCCCTTATCTATGCCCACCGCGCCAGCTCGTCATGGATGAAGCGCTCAAGGTCGCCCATCAACTCGCGCACGACATCGGGTTCTTGGACAGTTCGGCCTGACATGTATAGAAATTATGATTTTATATACGTTTTTAGCGGGACATGTCTAGATTTCGTAGGTTTGGCAGGCGGCGCTGCGCATTTACACACTGCACACGTGGCTCGCGACAGGCTGGCCCGCCCCCACCTTTCGGAGTCACGCCATGTCTTCTCGCATCAAGCCCCTCGCATCGCCCAGCGCGACAGCGGCCGCCCTCGCACTCTCCTTGTCCCTGTCCGCCTGCATGACCACCGCGCCACCACTGGCCGGGCCGATGCCTCCAATGGAGGATCGTTGCAACGCCGACCTCGCCAAGTCGGCGATCGGCAAGGCAGCCACCGCCCAGGTCGTCGAGCAGGCGCGAATCGATGCGCGCGCCAATGTGGCGCGCGTGCTGCGGCCGGGGCAGATGGTGACGATGGAGTTCCTCGCCGGTCGGCTGAACGTCGACGTCAACGAGCGCAATGCGATCATCGGCCTGCGTTGCGGCTGACGCGGATGCCGGGTGCGGAGGGAGTGCCCATGCCGCAAGCAGGCTGCAAACGCGCCGAGCTTTTGCAGGAGCATCCCTGGGCGCGGGGCCTTCCGGTAGAGCCTCATCGCGCCCAGGGGGCGCTCCTGCAAGGTGCCCCCCTCAGCTGCGGTCATCGAGACCCGTCACGCCCTCGCGCTTGGCGCAGTGCGCGCAGCAATAGAACGTGCCGTCGTGTTCGGCACCGTGGCCGATGATCTTGCAGCCGCAATGCGCGCACGTGGGCGCCAGCGCATGGATGGCGCACTCGAAGGAATCGTAGGTGCCGGATTTGTCCGCCATGGTGACGGTGAACGCCTTGTCGTAATCGTTGCCGCAGACATCGCATCTGGCCATGGCCGCATACACCTTTGCAGTGGAATGGGCAGGCAGTGTGTCGCGAGCGGCTTTCAGGCGCGGTGAAGGCAGTCCGCTTCCCGGATTCCGCTTCGCTGCATCCGGGCTACGTGCGTTTGCGTTTGCGTTTGCTTGCGCCCACGCGCGCGGCCTTCAGGAACTTCAGCGCGGCCTGTTCCCATTGCCGCTCGCCTTTCGCGTCGGCCGCGGCGCGCGCAAGGCTGCCATCGCGCCACCCGGCGAACACCGCCGGGTCGATGTACGACTTGCGGCACACCGCGGGTGTGTTACCGAGCGCGTGCGCGACTTCCTTGATCACTGCGTTCTGCAAGCCTGCGAGCGCGCGTTCGCTGGGCGCGGAGCCGTCCGCCTTGTACGGCAGCGTGGTGCTGGCGAAGGCGCGAAACGCGGCCAGCGTTCCGCCCCAGGTGCGGAAGTCCTTGGCGGTAAACGCGTCGCCCATCGCGCCGCGCAGGTAATCGTTGACCTGGCCGGAATCCACCGGCTGCATGTGGCCAGCGTCGTCGACGTACTGGAACAGCGATTGCCCCGGCAGTTGCTGGCAATGCTTGACCAATTGGGTGAGGCGCGCATCGTCGAGCACGATGTCGTGCTCCAGCCCGCTCTTGCCGCGAAAGCGGAACCGCGCGCGGCCGCCCTGCACGAACGCCACATGGCGGTTGCGCAGCGTGGTCAGGCCGAAGGATTGGTTGCTGCGCGCGTACTCGTGGTTGCCGACGCGGATCATGGTGTCGGACAGCACCGCGACCACGATCGCCAGCACCTTCTCGCGCGGGAAGCCGGGCAATGCCAGATCGCGTCGCAGGTGACGCCGCAGCCGCGGCAGCGCTTCGCCGAAGGCGACGACGCGCTCGAACTTGCCGCCGCCGCGCGCGTGGTTCCATTGCGGGTGATAGCGATACTGCTTGCGCTTGCGGGCATCGCGGCCAGTGGCCTGCAGGTGGCCGTTGGGTTTGGCGCAGATCCAGACATCGATGTAGGCGGGCGGGATCGCCAGCCTGCGGATGCGCTCGAGCGTGGCGGCATCGCGCACGGGTTTTCCATTCGGCGCGCGATAGGCGAACGCCTTCCCGGCCCGCGTGCGCAAGATGCCCGGGGCGTTGTCGCTGACGTACACCAGCCCGGCATCCTTCGCCGCCTGTTCGGCGAGTGCGGCGTTGGTCATCATGGTGGCGGCAGGCATCAGCTGAGCATCCCGGCGCGCGCGTCAACGTCGCGCATACGTGCTGTGCCTGCACATGTTGTCACGCGATGCCATGCCGCTCACGGAATGTTCGCATCCGTGACGGAAGATGCACATTGGATCCTTCTCATGAGACGGCCATGCACGACAAACGCGATGTGGCGGTGGTGTTCGATGCAGTCTGCAAGCTGAATCCCGGCATGCGACGCACGCGATGACCGAGC
>JBBJNO010000168.1:0-3086 GCA_037720875.1 Luteimonas sp.
TGCTGCCAGACCGACGCGGCCATGACATCGAAAGGGCCATTGGTGGTGTATCGCGGCCGGACCCGGGAAGAAATCCGCGATATTTTCACCACGCGGTTCGCCGGCAAGGCATGGTCTGCGCCAAACGCCGTGCATCACGACAACTGGAAGATGCCCGCGTGCCCGGTGAATGGCCCTTCGATCGCCGCGCAGGGCGGCAATGTCTACGTGGCCTGGTACACGGCAGCGGACAACATCCCGACGCTGCGCATCGCGCGTTCGACCGATGCGGGCGACACATTCGCGGCACCGGTGGACGTGCAACGCGGCGTCGACGTGCAGGGGCGCGTCGATGTCGCCTTCGATGGCAATCAGGTCTGGGTCGCGTGGCTCAACGAGTCCACCGGCGGCCAGTCGCTCTGGCTCGCGCGCTACGACGCGACGCTGTCGCGGCAACTCGAACGCATCGAAGTCGCAAGACTGCAGGGCCGCGGCCGCGGCACCGGCTTCCCGCAACTCGCCTTGCGCGATGGCGGCGCGTGGCTGGTCTGGACCGATGTCATCAACAAACAACCGCACCTGCGCGGCGCGCGCGTACACCAGTAAGGCCGACACTCTGCGGGCTGGGCCACCGAGCCAGAACGACGGCGCTGCGGGTTGTCAGGATGAAGCGGCAGTGCGATGCGTCTTGCCTTTTCTTCTCCCTGCGGTCGCCGAAGGGAGAAGGGAACAGCATCAGCTCGACAGATGCTCGATCGCGGCAACCGAACCCAGCCGATCCGACAAACGCTTCAACAACGCCAACCGGTTGTTGCGAATCACCACGTCATCGACATTGACCATCACGCCATCGAAAAACGCATCCACCTGCGGACGCAACCGTGCAAGGCGGCCGAGGACGGCGACGTAATCACGCTTGGCCAAGGCTTCATCGGTGTCGATGATGGCCTGCTGCACGGCATCGTGCAGGTCGCGCTCGGCGGGTTCGTTGAAGAGTGCCGTATTGACGTCGGATGGCACCTCGTCCTCGACCTTGCGCAGGATGTTGCGGATGCGTTTGTTGGCGGCGGCGAGGGCTTCGGCTTCGGGGAGTTTGGCGAATTCGCCGATGGCTTTCAGTCGGCGGTCGAAATCGAGCAATGAGCCGGAATATCCCGGCGTCGGGGCTGAGGCCCCTCCCACAACAGCCGAGCCGCTCTTTGCAGGAGGGGCTTCAGCCCCGACGCTCGTGAACGCGCCGACGACGGATTCAAATTGTTGAGGCGGGATGCCTTGGTCGGCGTAGTAGCCGCGGAGGCGGTCGAATATAAACGAGACGATCTCAGCGATGTCGCTGTCGTCTGCAGTGAATTCTATGTTTTGGGGAAAATCTATTGGAACTTTGCTATGTCCCAACTCAGCCAGCTTTTCGGAATAGTCAATTCGTATTGCAGATTCGACGCGAGCCTTTACCAACTCAATTGATGCATTAGCGCCCAGCAAAGCGTTTAGCACTGCATTAGTGATATCAAAATCATTGCAGCCCTCAATGGCTGTCCTTGCCAAAGCAAGTGCATTTCTACGAAGTGCAAACGGATCCTTATTGCCAGTAGGTTTGAGGCCTGCGGCGAAACCGGTTGCAAGCGTGTCCAGCCGATCGGCCATTGCAAGGACTTGTCCTAGCTTGGAAGGTGCAATTGAATCCCCAGAAAAACGGGGCATGTAAGCTTCATCAATGGCGCTTGCGACTTCTAAAGACTCTCCCGCGGCACCGGCTAAATAGCGGCCTGCGATACCCTGCAACTCGGGGAACTCGTTGACGATTCGAGATTGCAAATCCGATTTGGAAAGCAAGGCGGCGCGATTCGCTTGTATCTCATCTACCCCAATCTTTCTTGCAATTCCTCGTGCGAGCCGGGCAACACGTGAATATTTGTCGGCCACCGTACCCAACATCGCGTGATACGTAACTGTCTCCAGCCCCTCGTTCATCGACGCCAGACCCTGTTTCAGGTCCTCGTCGAAGAAGAACTTGGCATCGGCGAAGCGCGGTCGGATGACGCGTTCGTAACCTTTGCGGATTTCGCCTTCGTCCTTGGATTCGATGTTGGCGATGCCGATAAAATGCTCGTTGAGCTTGCCGTCGTCGCCCAGCACCGGGAAGAACTTCTGGTTGGTTTCCATGGTGGCGATCAAGGCTTCCTGTGGCACCGCCAGGAATTCGCTGTCGAACGAACACGAGACGGCCTTCGGCCATTCAACCAGGCAATTGACCTGTCCGAGGTTGTCCTCGGCGATGCGCGCGGTGCCGCCGGTCTGCTGCGCGGCGTGTTCGACTTCGCGCACGATGCGGGCACGGCGTTCGTCCGGATCCACCAGCACCTTCGCGCCGCGCAGCGCATCGACATAATCCTCCGCGCGGCCGATCCATACAGGTTTGTCGTGCATGAAACGATGGCCGCGGCTCATGCGGTCGGCCTTGATGCCGAAGACCTCGCCGTCGATCACGTCGTCGCCGTGCAGGAGCACCAGCCAGTGCACGGGCCGCGCAAAGGCGTAGTCGTGGTCGCCCCAACGCATGGTTTTTTTAATCGGCATCGCGGCGATGGCTTCGCGCACGATCTCCGGCAGCAAGCCGCGCAGCGGCTGGCCGGGCTTCACCGCGCGGTGGACGAAACGCTCGCCCTTGGTGTCGGTCGTGCGCTCGAGCTGTGTCCACTCGATGCCGGCTTTCTGCGCGAAGCCTTGCAGCGCCCTGGTCGGTTCGCCGTTGGCGTCGAGCGCGATGTTGAGATACGGGCCGAGTATTTCCGAGGACTGCTGGGGTTGTTCGCCAGCGGCGCCCGGCAACAACACCGCGAGCCGGCGCGGCGAATACAACGGTTTTGCATCGCCGCGATCAAACGCGATGCCGCGCTTGGCCAAGCCTTCGACCACGCCGTCGAAAAAGGCTTGCGCGAGACCGGGCAATGCCTTGACCGGCAATTCCTCGGTGCCGAGTTCGATGAGCAGGGAATTCATGTCGGTCATGCAACAAACCTTGAGTGTTGAGTTGCCTTCGCCCAGAACGCAGGAAGGTATTTGTCCCATGGGGACTTCCTTCGGTCGTAGGAGCGCACCAGGGCGCG
>JBBJNO010000168.1:3096-4205 GCA_037720875.1 Luteimonas sp.
GCCCCCAGGTGCGCTCCTACAAAAGCCGGGTCAGGCGGCTTCCTTTTTCAGTCCCGGAAATCCTATCTTCTCCCGCTGCGCGTAATAACTTTCCGCCACCGCCTGCGATAGCTTGCGCACGCGCAGGATGTAGCGCTGGCGTTCGGTGACGGAAATCGCGCGGCGCGCGTCGAGCAGGTTGAAGCTGTGCGACGCCTTGCAGACCTGGTCGTAGGCCGGCAGTGGCAGTCCGAGTTCGACCAGCGTCAACGCCTCGGCCTCGTACTCGTCAAAGCGCTTGAACAGCACCTCGACATTGGCATGCTCGAAGTTGTACGCGCTCTGCTCGACCTCGTTCTGGTGGTACACGTCGCGGTAATACACCGTGCCTTGCGGGCCCTGCGTCCACACCAGGTCGAACACGTTGTCGACGTTCTGCAGGTACATGCACAGGCGTTCGAGGCCATAGGTGATCTCGCCGAGCACCGGCCGGCATTCGATGCCGCCGGCCTGCTGGAAATAAGTGAACTGGGTGACTTCCATCCCGTTCAACCACACCTCCCAGCCCAGGCCCCACGCACCCAGCGTCGGCGATTCCCAGTTGTCCTCGACCAGGCGCAGGTCATGCACCTGTGGATCGACGCCGAGCGCCTTCAACGACTCGAAATACAACTCGACGATGTTGTCGGGGTTGGGTTTCATCGCAACTTGATATTGGTAGTAGCGCTGCAGCCGGTTGGGGTTGTCGCCGTAACGACCGTCGGTGGGGCGGCGGCACGGTTGCACATACGCCGCATTCCACGGCTCCGGGCCAAGCGCGCGCAGGAAGGTGGCGGGATGGAAGGTGCCGGCGCCGACTTCCAGGTCCAGCGGCTGGATCAGCACGCAACCCTGCGCCGCCCAGTACTGGTTCAGGCGCAGGATCATGCTCTGAAACGAAGTGCTCTGAAACGAAGCGCTCTGAAACGAAGTGCTTTGAAACGAAGCGCTTTGAAACGAAGTGCCCTGGAAGGACGGGTCCTGATGGGTTGGCTGGGGCATGGAAGCGGTCGCTGACGCGGGGTGGGCAGTATAGCGAGGGGGTTCCCACCGGCTTTTGTAGAGCGGCGCTTGCTCGCTGCGTTTGCTGT
>JBBJNO010000168.1:4215-4753 GCA_037720875.1 Luteimonas sp.
CCCCCGCTCCTACGAAGAACCAAGGCAGAGCGGCGGAGCAAGCTCCGCTCTAAAGGCGTGCTTCCTGCGACTGCATGGGCAGGAAATTCCCTAAGAATCTTTTCGCGGCACACGTTTGTGGCGACACTGTCGGCATGCGCGCGCCCTTCCTGATCCTCGAAACCGGCCAGCCCGTCGCGGCGATGCGGCGGCACGGCAGCTTCGCGCACTGGATCCGTGTTGCCGCCGGCCTGGAGGCGGATGCTGCCGTCACCTGCCGTGTGGCCGAAGGCGAGGCGCTGCCGCGCCGCGATGGCTTCGCCGGCGTGCTGGTCACCGGCTCGGCAGCGATGGTCACGGAGCGCCGCGACTGGAGCGAGCGCAGCGCCGACTGGCTGCGCGACGCGGCGCACGCCGATGTGCCGCTGTTCGGCATCTGCTACGGCCACCAGCTGCTGGCGCATGCGCTGGGCGGCGAGGTCGGCGACAACCCGGCCGGCCGCGAAATGGGCACGATCGCGCTGTCGTTGCATGCGCAGGCCGACGACGATCCGCTGTT
>JBBJNO010000168.1:4763-6080 GCA_037720875.1 Luteimonas sp.
CCCGTATCGATGGCGGCGCAGGCCACGCACCTGCAGACCGTGTTGCACGCGCCGGACGACGCCACCGTGCTGGCCACGTCCGGGCAGGACGCGTGCCATGCGTTCCGCTGGCGCGATCGCGTCTGGGGCGTGCAGTTCCACCCCGAATTCAGCAGCACCCACATGCGCGGCTATGTGCGTGCGCGGCAGGAGGCGCTCGCGTGCGAGGGCCGTTGTCCCAAACAAGTCGCGCGCCGCGTCTCGGCGGCGCCGCATGCGCGCAAAGTGCTGCGCCGTTTCGTGCATCATGCGCGCACGCTGCATGCGCAGCGGCCGTAAGCACATCAGGCAGGGGTCACCATGGAAATCCGTAAATTGCCGGCCAGCCGCGGGCTGGACTGGTTCAAGCAGTCCGTCAACCTGGGCGCGCGCAATCCGCGCGCGGTGTTCGGCGCGTCATTGCTGTTGATCGTGGTGTTGTACCTGGTGGCGTTGCTGGCGTTACTGCCGGCCATCTCGATCGCGAAACAGGACCAGACGCCCGCACTCGGCTCGTTGCTGACCGCGGTCGCGCCGGTATTCCTGGTGGTGGTGTTCCTGGTGCCGATCCTGATCGGCGGGCTGATGCACGTGATCCGCGAAGCCGAGGCCGGACGCCCGGTGCGCGCCCTCGATCTGTTCGCACCGTTTCGCCAGCGCAAAGCCGGGTCGCTGGCGATGCTTGGTGTGATCCAACTCGTGCTGGGTTTGATCGGTGGCGTGATCATGGTGTCGCTGGCCGGCGCCGACTACTGGAAGGACTACCTGGCGGCGTTGAGCGGCGCGCTCAGCGGCCGCGTCCCGATCACGCCGCAGCCTGACAATCCGATGCTGATGCTGCTGGCCAACCTGGTCTTCAACTATTTCAGCTACGCGATCATGCTGCTGGCGGTGCCGTTGATCCTGTTCGCGGGCCGTTCGCTGGGCGACGCGGTCAAGGACAGCCTGCGCGCCTCGGTGCGTAACATCGGTGCGAACCTGCTGGCGGCGGTGCTGTTCGTGGGTGGACTGGTCGTCGCCACGCTGCTGCTGATGTTGCTGGCGATGCTGGTCTCGGCGATTGCCGGCTTGATCCACAAGGCCCTGGCGGGGTTGCTGGTGGCGGTGATCTTCCTGGTGTTTGCCGCCGTGGTGCTGGTGGTACTGGTGGGCGGGGCGTATGTGGCGTGGCGCGATACGTTTGGGGATGAAGCCGCGCCGGGGACGGCGGTGGTGGACAGCATCGAGCTGTGATGTCAGCGATCGTTGCAGGATTTTTGTAGGAGCGCACCTGGGCGCGATGGGCGTTACCGCTAAGCC
>JBBJNO010000169.1:0-6070 GCA_037720875.1 Luteimonas sp.
CTCAGACTTCCATCATCTCGAAATCGTCCTTGGTCACGCCGCAATCCGGGCAGGTCCAGGTGTCCGGGATGTCGTCCCAGCGCGTTCCGGGCGCGATCCCCTCTTCCGGCAAGCCGGCGGCCTCGTCATAGATGAAACCGCAGACCACGCACATCCAGGTGCGATATGCGGCGACGACGGTGGCGGCTTCATTCATCGGATAATGCGCGGGTTGGCGGGCGGGCATTGTCCCACCGTGCGCCTCTCACCGGAAGTCGAATCCATGAATGCGCGTTGGTCGCGTCGCGGCCTGTACCTGATCACGCCGGATGAGAACGACACGTCGCGGCTGGTTGCGCGGGTCGGCGCAGTACTGGGTTCCGCGGCGCTGCTGCAGTACCGCAACAAGTCCGCCGATGCGGGGTTGCGGCTCGAGCAGGTATCCGCACTGCGGAGGTTGTGTCGCACGCACGCTGTGCCGCTGATCGTCAACGATGACGCCGAACTGGCGCGCACGGCCCATGCCGAAGGCGTACACATCGGCGAACACGATGACCAGATTGATCATGCGCGCGCGACACTGGGCGCCGACGCGATCATCGGCGTCTCTTGTTATGACCGCCTGCAGCGTGCCGAAGCCGCTGCGAGGTCTGGCGCCGATTACCTCGCGTTCGGCGCGTTCTTTACCTCGCCGACCAAACCCGCTGCACGCCATGCATCGCTGCAACTTCTGCAGCAGGCGCGAGGTCTGGGGCTGCCGCTCGTGGCCATCGGGGGCATCAAGCCCGACAATGCGCAGGCAGTGATTGCCGCGGGCGCCGATTTGATCGCGGTCATCAGTGGCGTGTTCGACACGCCGGATCCGGTGTCGGCTGCGCGCGCCTACGCGACCCTGTTCGATTGACCACTCGCTCCCACTGACCGGCACCACGAGACCTGATGGACACTTCCCGCTCACACGCCCTGTTTTCTCGCGCACAGCAGCTGATGCCCGGCGGCGTGAATTCGCCGGTCCGCGCCTTCAAATCGGTCGGCGGCGAGCCATTTTTTACCCAACGTGCGGACGGCGCATATCTGTTCGATGTCGATGGCAATCGCTACATCGACTACGTCGGCTCGTGGGGTCCGATGATCGTTGGCCATAACCATCCTGCGGTGCTCGATGCGGTGATCCGCACCGCGCGCGACGGCTTGAGCTTCGGCACGCCTAATCCACTGGAAGTGACGATGGCCGAGACCATCGCGCGGCTGGTGCCCAGTTGCGAGATGGTGCGCATGGTCAATTCCGGCACCGAGGCCACGCTGTCAGCGATCCGGCTGGCGCGCGGCGCGACCGGGCGCGCGCGCATCGTCAAGTTCGAGGGTTGTTATCACGGACACGGCGATTCGTTCCTGGTCAAGGCCGGTTCGGGTGCATTGACGTTCGGCGTGCCGACCTCGCCCGGCGTACCAAAGGCGCTCGCCGATCTGACGCTGACCCTGCCCTACAACGATTTTGAAGCCGCCACGGCATTGTTCGACGAGTGCGGCGACGATATCGCCGGCCTGATCATCGAGCCGGTGGTCGGCAACGCCAACTGTCTGCTTCCGCGCGAGGGTTTCCTGCAGCATTTGCGCGAACTGTGCACACGGCATGGCGTGGTGTTGATCTTCGACGAAGTGATGACCGGGTTTCGCGTCGCCCTCGGCGGCGCGCAACAACGCTATGGGGTGACGCCGGATTTGAGCACGTTCGGCAAGATCATCGGCGGCGGCATGCCGGTCGGCGCGTATGGCGGCCGTCGTGAGTTGATGCAACAGATTTCACCGAGTGGGCCGATCTACCAAGCCGGGACGTTGAGCGGGAATCCCGTGGCGATGGCCGCAGGGCTGGCGATGCTGGAACTGGTCCAGGCACCCGGCTTTCATGCAGCGCTAGAACGCCAGACGCATGCGTTGTGCGGTGGCCTCGAAGACGCCGCGCGTGATGCCGGTGTCGCCATCACCACCAACCGGGTCGGTGGCATGTTCGGACTCTTCTTCAGCGACCAGCGTGTGGACACCTATGCGCAAGCCATCGCCTGCGACGCGGCCGCCTTCAACCGTTTCTTCCACGCCATGCTCGAACGCGGCGTCTATCTCGCTCCGTCCGCATTCGAAGCGGGCTTCATGTCCAGCGCGCACGACGACGTGATCATCGCGACGACCATCGCTGCCGCGCGCGAAGCCTTTCGCGAAGTGCGCGTCAGATGACTGTGCCGGCGTGTGTGCTGTTCGATCTGGATGACGTGCTGGTGCATGACGACCATGGCGAACGCTTGCGAATGCTGTCTGCGCGAGCGGCGCGAGCGAAGCGGATGTGCATGTCGCGTTGTTCGAGTCCGGGCTTGAGCGAGACGCGGATCCTGGCCTGTACGACGCGCAACAGTAGGCCGACGAATTGTCGCTGCGCTTTGGCACCTCAGTGACGCCTGGACGACTGCGTGGTCGCACACGGGGCGCACGAATCGTCGGCTTGCAAGCCCATTGCTTTGGTGACATCGCCACATTGCGCGCATTGCTGCACGTCCACACTCTGCTGGAACCTGCTGGAGAATGACCATGCTGCGACCTGAGAGCCGCGCCGTGCACGCCGGCCAGACATCCGACCGCGTCACCGGTGCACTCGCACCGCCGATCCATCTGGCCACCACCTTCCAGCACGGCGCCGACGGCGCGCGTATCGCGGGCTACGAATACCAGCGTGAAGGCAACCCGACCAGCGACCGCCTGCGCGAAGCGCTGGCGGCACTCGAAGGTGGCGAGGACGCGCTCGTGTTTGCCTCGGGCATGGCGGCGATCACGGCGTTGCTGGAATCGCTGCCGAATGGCGCGCGCGTGCTGATCCCCGATGACTGCTACACCGGGTTACGCGTGCTGTGCTCGGAATATTTGCCGCAGCGTGGGATGACAGTCGAGGCCGTCGACATGGCCGACCTCGATGCCGTGCGCACTGCCTGCGCACAGCCGGTGAACGTGGTGTGGACGGAAACGCCATCAAACCCGCGCCTGAAAATCTGCGACATCGGACGGCTGGCGCGCATTGCACACGATGCGGGCGCCCTGTTGGTCTGCGACAACACCTTTGCCACGCCGCTGCTGCAGCTTCCGCTGGCGCTGGGTGCGGACGTGGTGATGCATTCGACCACCAAGTATTTTGGTGGCCATAGCGATGTGCTCGGCGGTGCGCTGGTGTTCGCAAGGCAGGATGATTTCCAGGCGCGGGTCGCGCATCGCCTGCACATCACGGGCGCCACGCTGGCGCCGTTCAGCGCGTGGTTGACATTGCGCGGCTGCCGTTCGTTGTCGGCTCGGATGGCCCTGCATTGCGCGAATGCGCGGCGGGTTGCGGAATTCCTGGCGTTGCGTCCGCAGATCAAGCGCGTGAACTACCCCGGGTTGCCCACGCATCCGGGTCATGCGATCGCGGCAAGCCAGATGCGTGATTTCGGCGGCATGCTGAGTATTGAACTGCATGGTGGCCGTGAGGCGGCGCTGGCGATGGCTGCAAGGGTGAAACTCTTCATCAATGCCACGTCGCTGGGTGGTTGCGAATCGCTGATCGAGCATCGTGCTTCGGTAGAAGGCGCCAATCCGGTGTCCCCGCAGAATTTGTTGCGGATTTCGGTGGGGCTGGAGCACATCGATGACCTGATCGCGGATCTGGAACAGGCGCTTGCTGGCTGATATGTGTTCGCTGCCGAAGGGATGGCGTCGATGTCCGCTCATAGAGCTTGACCAGCTGCGCTGAAGCTTTCGCCCTTCGGGCGAGTAACTTTTCTTTGATGAGCCCAAAGAAAAGTCACCAAAAGAAAGGGCTTTCCCCGAGGTGGAGCACAGCCGGCCGCTTGGTTGCTACGGAGATTTTCCGACTCGGCATCCTGCCTCGGTCGGCGGACGTTATACAAACGCAGGGCGTGCATCCATGCACGCTGCCCTCCGGGTTATGGAATTCGCAAATGATTCATCGAAAACCGCTCGCGCTGAGCTTGTCGAAGTACCACTCGCCTCCGACTCGAGTCCGAGGCGGGACAAGATCTGCTGACAGACACGTCCGTTCAAAAAAGCGAAACATCCCGTCAACCGAAAATCTAGTTGGCTATTTGCTGCACATTGCGGGCAAGCAGGCGATCGTTGCTGGCGCCAGCGCGCGCGATGCGGGCATGCGTGGCGTACGCGGATTTTCTCTGATCGGCGACGGCGATCAACGCGGCGGCGAAACGCATTGATGGATCGTCTGGACGCAGCTTGATCGCGGCATCGACCTGGGCGCTGCCGTCCAGCTTCGCAAGCATCGCGCGCAGGCCGCTGGTGTCGGCCTTGCCAATGCCGGGCATGTCATAGCCCTGCAGGCGGACCACTTCCTGCAATGTCTCGGTGAAATAACCGCTGTCGAAGCGCGTCATGGCTTGCGATTCGGGCGTGGCGGCGCGTGCGATGCGGGCGTCCAGCCGTGACAGCAGTTGCCTGGCGATGGCGGCATCGCGGCTGGCGTAGATCGCCGCGCGTCGCAGCGTTTCCATGCGTGCGATCACCGGCGTGTTCGCTTTCAGCAGGGCTTCGGTATCGGCAGACAAGCTGCGCAGGTTGTAGTCGACGCGGGCCTGGTTCCAGCGCGGGCCGCCCCACGCCAGCGATGGCGCGCCGGCGGTGTCGAACGGATGGCACAGCAAGGGCGGGCCGGCCATGGCAGCGAATGCGCATAGTGAAAGCGCGATCAACATCAAGGCACGCAGTGGCTTGGTTTTCATAACGATCTCCTCTGACCCGGACGCGTCGGCTGGCGCCGTCCGGTACGCGTGTTGCGTACACGACAAGGAGGTGAAGCGAAGCAATAGTGTTAACGGAAAGCTTGATCTGCTGCTCGTCATCCCAGCGCAAGCCGGACTGCGCAGGCCGAAGGCCGGAGCGAACATCGTGTCAGCGAATGGCCCGAAGGGCGAGCGCAGCGAGTCTTCTATTTTGATCTGGCTTTCAGAACAAGGAGCCAAAATCAAGATGGTTTCCAGCTTGCGCTGGAATGACGAGCAACATCAGGGCTTCCACGAATCAGGCGGACGAATCACGGCGGGTCGTACCGCAGCCGCGATTGTGCATTGCCGGTGGACGTGACGGCATCGGGCCACTTCATCCACCAGCGTTTCATCGGCGGATAGGGCAAGGCGCGCCACCACGGATTGAGTGCGTTCGGGCCCTGTTCGGCCAGGGCTTCGCGCGTGACGCCTGCGGGCAACAGCACGGCGAGGCGGTCGAAGATCGGGCCGTCGCGCAGCTGCGGATAACGCGACAGCAGCGACAACAAGGTGATCGCATCTTCGCGTCGCGAGGCGCGAAGCAATTGCTGCACGGTATCGGCGTCCGACGCCAGGCGTGCGCCTTGCCGGTCGATCGTGTCCAGTGCGGTGACGAACGCGGGGGCTGCGTCGGTTGCGTATGGCGTGCCCGGCCCATCCGCGTACAGCACGACCTGCGCGCCCTGCGGCACGAAGATTTCGGCGTGGTCTCGAACTGCACCCAGCCGCTGCGCACCTGCAGGTGGCCCTCGCCGCGCGCGTCGGTGTGGATCAGGAATTCGCAGCCCATGTCGAGCGCTTCGCCCGACGGCACGCCGACGCCGAAACTGCCCGGCGTGATACGCAGCAACCAGCCGGGAAACGCGGCCGGTTCGCGCAGTTCTGGCAAGCGCTGCAGCGCGGTCTGGAAGACATCCTGGGTCAGGTCCTCGGCATCGGCATGCTGCACATAGCCCAGCAACACGCCATGCACCACGCGCGCGAACCGCGCATACAGCGACCGCACGGCCGCCTTATCGCCGCCGCGCGCTGCCAGCACCAGCATCGCTGTCGCCCCGCCTTCGTCCACGTCGGCTCCCTGCCCGTTGTTGTCAAGGATGCGCCCGGTCGGCCAAGTGTTAACAAGATTTCTGGAGATGGGGCGCTCGCGTTTTTGCAGGAGCGCACCTGTGCGCGATGAGGCCTCACCGATAAAGCCCCGTCGCGCCCAGGTGCGCTCCTACAGGAACAAATCCGGCAGCAGCGGTTGCGATGCATCCATGGCATAGCGCGACAAATCG
>JBBJNO010000170.1:0-6053 GCA_037720875.1 Luteimonas sp.
GGGCGCAGAAGAAATATCCGATGCGGGCGATTGGAACCGCTCGGGTCGCAATCTGCATTTCGGCGTGCGCGAACACGCGATGGGCGCGATCGTCAACGGGCTGGCCGCGCATGGCGGTTTCATTGCGTACGGCGCGACCTTCCTGATCTTCTCCGACTACATGCGTCCGCCGATCCGGCTGGCAGCGTTGATGGGCTTGCACGTCGTGCATGTGTTCACCCACGACAGCATCGCACTCGGCGAGGACGGCCCCACCCACCAGCCCGTCGAGCAACTGGCCGCGCTGCGCGCGATTCCGAACCTGACCGTGATCCGGCCCGGCGATGCCAACGAGACCGCCGTCGCGTGGCGCGTTGCGGTGGAGACCCGCGATCGCCCGGTGCTGCTGGCACTGAGCAGACAGGATTTGCCGACCCTGGATCGCGGTCGCTATGCCTCCGCCGACGGCCTGCGCCGGGGCGGCTATGTGCTGCTCGATGCGCCCGACGCCAAGCCCGAACTGATCCTGATCGCCAGCGGCTCCGAGGTCGGCCTGATCGTCGCCGCGGCCGAACGCCTGCAAGCGCAAGGCATCGCCGTGCGGTGCGTGTCGATGCCGAGCTGGGAGTTGTTCGAAGCGTTGCCGCAAGCCGAACGCGATGCGGTGCTGCCGCCCTCGGTCGGCGCGCGGCTCGCGGTCGAATTGGGCGTGCGGCAAGGATGGGATCGTTACATCGGTGCGCATGGCGACATGCTCGGCGTGGAGCACTTCGGCGCTTCCGCGCCGGCCGACGTGTTGCTGCGCGAGTATGGTTTCACCGTCGACAACGTCTGCGCGCGCGCCAAGGCATTGCTTGCCTGAAGCGCCGCGGGTCACTCGAGGATCTCAGCGTCGCCGACGAAGGCGCGGGGCTTCACGGTGACATGGCGCCGGCATCCGACGCCGCAGTTGGGGGAGGGGAGCGCTGCGCCCAGTATGCGGTGAGGATGACCGGTCTGCGGAGCACGGCAGTCCTGTGGTCGTTGCTTTCGCTGGCTGCAATGGGGCAGAGGAGGAGAGGATAGGAAGTCCAATCACCTGTCCCGCCAAGGAGACGCCCGCTCGGCAACACGTGCTGCGCCCGAATGCCTGGCAATCGCGCTTCGCGCTGGCGTGAATGTGCTGGCTGTGCGCTGCAATGATGGTCGGGAAAAAGGCGGGAAAAAGGGGTCATTTAATCGGTTCATTTAATCTACAAATGAACCTGACCCATTGTTTGGCCTGAGCGGTGACCCCCATAGCTATGGCTTAGTCAGCCGGACCGGTTTCTTCTATTTCACCTTCCAGGCCGATTTCATCCAGCTTGGCTTTGGCTTTCTTGGTAACCAGTACGGTGGCGATAATAGTGGCCACCAGACCGGCGCCAAACAACGACCATTTAAGCACTGGATCGCCACCGTCGCCGCCGGCCAGTGCCGCTTTGCCTGCGGCCCCAAAATACACATACATCAGTGAGCCAGGCATGATGCCGAAGAAAGTGGCCGCAACGTAGTGCCAGAATTTGATGTCGGTAAGGCCGTAAATATAGTTCTGTAGGTTGAAGGGAATCAGTGGGCTGAGCCGCAGCAAGCCAACAATTTTCCAACCTTCTTCACCCACCGCCGAGTCAATAGCTTTGAAGCGGTCGCTGTCACCCCAGCGTTTCTCCACTGCATCCCGCGCCAGGTAACGGCTCACCAGAAAGGCCAGTGAGGCACCAATGGTGGCTGCAACTACCACTATTGGAAAACCCCATAGGCCGAAGGCCAAACCCGCGGCCAGAGTAAGAATGGCGCCCGGAAACAACGCCACGGTGGCAACGATATAAATGATGGCAAATATCAGATAGCCCATGGCGCCCAAATCTTGAACCCACTGATTGAAGGCTTTGGTCCATTCATCAATGGGTAGAAAGAACCAACTGGCAAACAGCGCGAGCACGGCTACCCCAATTACGACCCATTTCCAGGGAAATGATTTTTCGTCACTCATTTTTTACTCCACATGTTCTAGGAATTAAATTGTTGGATTATCCGGATAAGACCTGAAAGATGGACCTTGGCTTACAGTTTATTGGCTTCGGTGTTAATGGGTAAAGGATAGAAGTCCAAAGCCCCCAAGCCCCTTCATGATACAGAGGCAATTACGTGAGCTTAACTGCCTCCGTCCTTTTCGGTGGCAGTTCGAGCGTGAGGCGGACGCGTTCACCTTCGATCTGCTGCACCGGCACGGAATTTCGCCCCAGGCATTCGCCGCTGCGCTTCGCTCAATGCAGACCGGGCAGCCGGGCGATTCCTCGGGCGCGTTGCGGTCAGCGGTGCTTGCCCGGCTCCCAGCCGGAGGCGCCCAGGTGCTCGCTGGCCAGCGTGCTGGCGCCGGATTCCAGCGTGGTGCCCATGCTGTCGTTCCAGCGGTTGAGAAAACCGAACAGCGAGATGACGCCGAGGATCTCGACGATCTCTTCATCGGTCCAATGGGCGTGCAGCGCATCGGCGATGGCGTCGTCGACCGCATTGGGCACCGAGCTGGCGGCTACCGCAAAGTCGAATGCCGCGCGCTCGGCCTCGGTGAACAACGGGCTGTCACGGTACTGCCAGATGGCGTGCAGGCGGTCGTCGCTGGCGCCATAGCGCTTGGCCGCCAGCGCGGTGTGCGCCTGACAGTAGCGACAGCCTGAAGACAGGCTGGCCAGGTAGCCGATCAGGCGCTTCTGCTCGCTGGTGACGCCACCCGCGTTGACCATCACCGCCATGTTGAGGGCGATGAACGCGGTGGCGATCTCCGGGCGGCGCTGCATGGTGAGCACGCTGTTGGGCGTAAACCCGAGTGTTTCGTCGAAAAAGCGGCCAGCGCATCGACTTCGGTCGAGGTGCCTTTTTCGAGCGGGGTAACCAGTGCCATGACGAATACTCCAAGATTCAATAGTCGCAATCACTGTACGACAATTTTCATATTCAAGTAACATCGCGACGGCCTTCGGCGCGACGGCCTTCGGCGCGACGCCGAGTGCAGCTGGGCGCGAGTGCGCTCACTCGGACAGCAGGCCGTCATTGAGCGCGGTCTGCAGCCGGTCCAGCAGTTCCAACAGCAATGCCTGTTCTCCGGCGCTGAACACCGAGCGGCAGCGTTCTCCCGACCTGGCCATTTTCGGGATGATCGCCGCGCACTGGCGCTCACCCTCGGGCGACAGCGTCATGAGCAAGCTTCGGTTGTCCTGCTCGTTGGGAATTCGCCGGCAATAGCCCAGCTTTTCCAGTCGATCGCCGGCCCGGGTGATGGTGGCCCGGTCCATGGCGGTCAGCTCGGCGAGCTGCGTGGGAGTCAGCGAACCTTTCAGTCCGAGCATGCCCAACACCCGCCACTCGCGGGCCGAGATCTTCATGCCGCGCACGTAGCGATCGGTCGTGGCCCGACGGATCAGGTTCGACAAATGCGCCAGCCGATACGGCAAGTGCGCATGAAGATCCATCTCGACGGTTGGCGGCACGTCGCTCGATCGCGGCTCAGTGTCGCGTGCTTGTTCAACCTGCTTGGTCGACATCAGTCCTCCTGCTCGGTCGACATCACCCGCCGCGCAACTTGAATGTGAAAATTCACTGTGTTAACACTGCGTAAACGCGTCGCCGTGGGGACGGCGGGTTCCACTTTAGCCGGGGAGGGCCCTCCTATGTTGACGATTCGAGAAAAACTGTTGATGGTGCCGCTGATGGCGGTTGCCTGGACGGGCGCAGGCGCGCAGGAGGCCGCCGATACCAAAACGCCCGATGACGCACGGGTCACGCAGCTCGACAGCATCACGGTCAGCGCGCAGAAGCGTGAGGAAGACCTGAGCAAGGTGCCCTTGTCGGTGAGTGCGATCAGCGGCGATGAGCTGTCGCGGCGCGGTGCGACCGACACCTCGGCGCTCGGATCGCTGGCGCCCAACGTCAACGTATCCAGCGAAACCCAGCGCGATTCGGTGTTCATCACCATCCGCGGCGTTTCCGGCACCGACATCCGCAACGAAGCCGATCCGACCGCCGCCTTCCACGTCGATGGCGCGTATGTCACCCGGCTGTCCGGCGCCGGCGCCTACTTCTACGACCTCGACCGGGTCGAAGTGCTGCGCGGTCCGCAGGGCACCCTGTATGGCCGCAACAGCACCTCGGGCGCGGTCAACCTAGTGTCGCGCCGGCCGGGCGATGAATTCGAAGGCTACGTCAACGGCACCATCGGCAGCGACAGTCTGTTTCGCACCACCGGCGCGCTGAACCTGCCGCTGGTCGATCAGAAGCTGGCCCTGCGCGTGGCGTTTCTCACAGAGGACCGCGACGGTTTCCGCGACAACGGACCGCTGGTGAGCGCCGAGGGCGACGATTCCGACAGCTTCGCCGCGCGGGCGCATCTGGGTTTCACCGCCTCGGACCGGCTCGACTTCCTGCTCACCCTGGAAACCTACGAGCGCAAGGGCGTCGGCGGCGTGCAGGCGTTCCTGCCGTTTCCGGGCAATCCCAATCCGCAGGTCGCGATCACCGACCGCGAACGCTTTCCGCTGAACACGCAGGGCTTTCGTGACATCTCCGACGACTCGGTGCGCCTGGAAGCCAACTACGACCTCGGCCTGGCCACCGCCACCTACCAGTTCTCCTGGCGCGACTCCGAGCGCGAGCTGTTCGAGGACCTCGACGGCACCGCCGTATCCGACTCCACCTTGGGCGAGGAATTCCGCTCGATCGCCAAGACTCACGAGTTTCGGCTGACCTCGCCGGGCGGCGAAACCTTCGACTGGATTCTCGGTGCGTTCTATCTCGACGAAACCATCAACAGCGTGTTCAACATCCAGATTCCAACCGTGATCCGCGCGTTCTCCCGGCTGGATTTCGACTTTGTCGACCGTGATCAGAAAAACGAGTCGCTGGCGTTCTTCGGCCAGGGCACCTGGGCGTTGAGTGATCGGCTCAACCTCACCGGTGGCCTGCGCTGGACCAAGGACAAAAAGGAAAAGCCCGACAGCGCCCAGATCATCCGCCGGCGTAACGCCGCTGGCCCGCCGCCGCTGCAGGTCATCGTCCAGAACCAGAAAGCCGACTGGGACGAGGTCACCTGGCGCGCAGCACTGGATTACGCCCTGAGCCCGACGCATCTGCTGTACGCCAGCGCCAGCACCGGCTACAAGGCCGGCGGCTTCAACCGCGGCACCAGCCGGGCGGTCTACGATCCGGAAACCGTGCTGGCGTTCGAGGTGGGCAGCAAGTCCACGCTGCTCGACAACCGGCTGCGGCTGAACCTGTCGGCGTTCTACTACGACTACGAGGACCTGCAGCTGGCGCAGATCGAAACCGCGCCCGGAGGCGTGATCGAAAACATCACCCGCAACGCCGCCAGCTCGGAAATCTGGGGCCTGGAGGCCGAGGGCGATGCCATTCCGTATTACGGCGGCCTGTTCAACTTTGCTCTCGGCTACCTGAGCGCCAAGTTCGAGGACTTCCCCAACGTGCTCGACGACCTGACCGGGGCGATCGAAGACCTGAGCGGCAACCGCCTGGTCAGCGCGCCGAAGTTCACCGCCACGCTCGGCTTCGAGCCCTACACCTTCCTGTTCGCCAACGGCGGCATGCTGGTGCCGCGCGTCCAGTTCCACTACGAGGGTGATGCCTACCTCAGAGTGCAGAACAAACCAGAAGACCAGCGCGATTCGTTCACCAAGACCGATCTGCGCCTGCGCTACACCGCGCCGGACGACCGCTGGTTCGCCGAGGCGTTCGTCGACAACATCGAAGACAAGAACGTGCTTTCAACGGTCTCGACCGGCACCCTGATCATCGGCCCGCGGGCGCCCAGCTTCAAAGGCACCTTCATGGCACCGCGCACCTATGGCGTGGTGCTGGGCGCGCGCTGGTAAACCGGGAATAAGGTGTCAGGGACGTTTTGCAACAAAAATTGACCTGATTAGCGTTGAGTGTCAGCAGCGTGACGGTCCGTATACGCAAGCAATTGATGTTGTTGGGTTTTTTCGGGAACCTCCGTTCTGCTGCGGCTCATTTGAGAAGCTGCTGGAACCGCATCAAATTGGGCT